>NZ_PNDJ01000085.1:0-30399 GCF_005887255.1 Pseudoalteromonas sp. S1609
GATACCCGAGCACCTCGGCCAAGAAGGCGCTGCCCGTAGGGTTCTGCCTAGGCGCGATTTACTCTTTGTTGCTCGGTTTTCACTTAGTCCACTAGGTTACAAACCTCGCGCCATGATTTAATCGCCCCTAGTTTGAACAAATTTTAATCCGCAAAGGTCAACAGATCCCAATATCTTATCTATAATCCTCATGGCTATACCCTATTTACATAAAAAACATACTATTAAATAAAAATATGTGGGCCCTCAATAATTATTAAACCTTAGTCTAATAGACTAATAGTTAATTGAGTAAATTGTGCACATATACAACAGTAGCTTAAATATATAAAAACTTTGATTGTTTATTAATAACTCGTATTTACTAACAAATTAAATTAAAGGCAATAAATTCAATCTGTTAGTACTATATAAGTAACACACATTAATGCATATCATAATAAAACATACAACAAGTAGCCTATAAAAGGACACAACAATGAAATTAACTCCAATTAAAACACTGGCAGCGACTGCTGTACTATGTGCACTTTCTAGCACAGCATATGCTGCAACAGCTGCAAAAATAGGTGATACAGAGTTCACCTATGGTGGATACATTAAACTCGACGCAATGTGGAGTGACTACTCAGCAGGCGCACCTGCTGGCAGCAGTGTTGGCCGTGACTTTTATGTACCAAGTACATTAACAGTTGGTAGCGATGATAGTTCAGACGCAGTATTTGATATGCACGCTCGTGAGTCACGTTTCAATTTTGGAACTGCTACCTTACTAGATAATGGTAAAACAGTTAAAACTAAAATAGAGCTAGACTTTTTAGCGTCTGCCCCAGGTGGCAACGAGCGTGTGTCTAATTCATATTCTCCGCGTATTCGCCATGCATTTATTTCATACGATGGTTGGTTATTTGGTCAAACATGGTCAAACTTTCAAAACGTTGGTGCATTACCAGAAGCGCTTGATTTTGTTGGCCCAGCAGAAGGCACAGTGTTCGTTCGCCAATCTCAAATTAAATACACTACAGGTGCATGGTCTTTCTCTTTAGAAAATCCAGAAAGCACAATTACTACAGCAGGTGGTGGTATGGCAGTGACTGATGATGCCTCATTACCTGACTTTACCGCACGCTATACTCACAAAGCGGATTGGGGTAATTTTGTAGTAGCAGCCCTTGCTCGTCAACTGACCTACAAAGTAGGTGGTGTTGATGCCGATGAAACCTCATTTGGTGTTAGTGCATCGGGTATGGTGAAACTTGGTGAAGACAATCTAAAATTTATGCTTACCCAAGGTAAAGGACTAGGTCGTTATGTGGGTCTAAACGTAGCACGTGGGGCGGTTCTTAATGGTGATGACCTAGATGCGATTGATTCAACATCTGGTTTTATTGCATATCAACATAAGTGGAATAGCCAGTGGCGCTCTACTTTCCTATATTCGTTCTTATCTGCTGATAACGATGAAAATCTACTGGCAGTGTATGGCGATCCTACAGAATCAAGCCAAAGCTACAGTGCAAATATTTTATACTCACCGGTTAAACGTCTAACCTTTGGTGCGGAATTTAAACATGCAGAGCGTGAGCTTGAAAGTGGCGTAGACGGCGACATGGATCGCTTACAGTTCTCTGTTAAATATGCGTTTTAATTTCCTAACCAATTAAAATACTTCCTGAGCGGCTTCGGCCGCTTTTTTATTTCCATAGTAAATACACCTGTACACTTTTTTAAAATAACATTGATGACGTGTAAAATATTACAATAACGCAATTGCAAATCACTCTCATTTAGATTAAATTACCAACCAAATTTAATCTTATGGGAAACAAGATGCTGCACAAACAAAAAAACTCTGCATTTAAACTGAGTCTACTTACTTCACTAGTTTTATCTGGTCATGCTGTTGCAAACGACACGCAAGACAACCTGCCTTTAGAAAAAATTGCCGTTTATGGGCAACATCATAAAAACTATATTACCGAAGAAGCGCAGTCTGCAACTAAGCTAGGTTTAACAATTAAAGAAACCCCGCAATCAATTTCCGTTGTTTCACGCGCGTTGATGGATGACTTTTCACTTGATGATATTAATGCGGTACTAGAAAGCACACCAGGCGTAACAGTAGAGCAAATAGAAACCGATCGTACATACTTTAAAGCCCGTGGTTTTGAGATAACTAACTTTTTAATTGATGGCTTAGGCACTCCGCAAACCTCTGGTTCAATTCAAGGGACACTTGATACTGCAATTTACGACCGTGTTGAAATTGTACGTGGTGCCAATGGCATGATGACCGGTGCGGGTAACCCATCGGCTACTGTAAACATGGTGCTAAAAAAACCAACCTACACAACACAAGCTCATGCTTCTGCTTCTTATGGTTCGTGGAATAACAAGCGTGTAGATATAGATGTTTCTGCACCGATTAGCGATGAACACGCTGTTCGCGCTGTATTTTCCAAGCAAGATAAAGAGTCATATTTAGATCGTTACGAAACCGATAAAACTATTGCCTACCTTGCCTATGAAGGAAAGCTAGCTGACGATACGTTACTGAGCATTAACTACGTAAACCAACAAAAAGATGCTGACAGCCCATTGTGGGGCGCATTACCCCTTTATTACACTGATGGTTCACCAACTGATTATGATGAATCGACTAGTACAGCTGCAGATTGGTCTTATTGGGATAATAGCGCTGAACGTATCTATGTAACACTTGAGCAAAACTTATCAGCGACTTGGGTTGCTAAAGCCCGTTATGCCCATATAAAAAATGAACAAAATTCTGAGTTGTTTTATGTATATGGTACCCCAGATAAAGAAACTGGTTTAGGTTTAACCGGCTATGCGAGTCGTTATGATTACAAAGACACGCAAGATTTATTTGATTTATATGCCAGCGGTAAGTTTGAGTTGTTTTCATTAGAGCACGACTTATCATTTGGTATTAGCCAAGCAAACATGGACTTTAATGACCAATCGCTTTATGACTACAGCACAGGAAATGGTTTCCCTGCGATGCCTGATTTAGCGACTTGGGGTGGGATTGCACCAGAGGCAACGCTTGCGGATGCACCTAACGGCAGTGATGTACAAAATACACAAAGATCGGCCTATGTTTCAACTCGCATTAAACTAGCTGAGCCATTAAGCATTTTGGCAGGCGTACGCTATACCGATTGGGAAACTAAAGGTACTGCTTATAGTGTAGTGCAAACCCGCGATGACTCAGAGGTTATTCCTTACATTGGTACTGTGTACGACTTTACCGAGTCGTTATCAGCTTACGCAAGCTACACCGAAACGTTTGTGCCACAAAAAGAGTTAGACATTAACGCTGAACAACTGGCTCCGGTTATTGGTAAAAGTGCTGAGGTTGGCCTAAAAGCTCAACTTTTAGATGAGCAAGTATTTGTAACACTGGCCTACTTTGATGCTAAGCAAGATGGACTTGCTATTGCGCTTCCAGACTCTCTTCCTAGCGATACGCGTTATTATGCTGCAGATGGTATCAACAGTGATGGTTTCGAAATTGAGCTAAGCGGTCGATTAACAGATGATTTAAGTGCTAGCATCAGCTTTAGTAATTTAAGCATTGATGGTGATGAGCTTGTAAAAGATTACACCCCCGAAAACCAATTAAAAATGGCAGCTACTTATCAAGTACCATTTATTAGTGGTTTAACCTTAGGTGCTAATTACCGCTGGCAAGATACTACTAGCCGCGTGCAAGTAAAAGACCCAGCTGGTAACGCATTGGTTACTACAAAACAAGGGGCTTATGGCATATTAGATTTAATGGCCACCTACGAAATTACTCAAAACGTCGGTGTTACCTTTAATGTTAATAACAGCACTGATGAAAAGTACATAAACAGCCTCTTTTGGGCACAAGGTTATTACGGGGCACCACGTAACTACTCATTGTCAGTTAACTGGCAGCTATAAAGCTAACAATTAGGCTTTAAGTCACTTTATAGCAAACAATAAAAAAGCGCTAACCTAAATGGTTAGCGCTTTTTTTAAGCTCGGGTCAAATCAAGCTTTAAAACTAAATGGCTTAAAGGTCGCCTTCATCACCTAATACGTCTTCGCCATCTTCTGGCTCAACCGTTGCTTTTAGCAATAGCATTTCACGTAACTTACCTTCAATTTCATCTGCAATTTCAGGGTTTTCTTTAAGGAACTTAATTGAATTAGACTTACCTTGGCCAACTTTGTTGCCATTGTAACTGTACCAAGCACCTGCTTTTTCAACAATTTTATGCTTAACACCTAAATCAATTAGCTCGCCCTGCTTAGAAATACCTTCACCATACATAATGATAAATTCAGCTTGTTTGAACGGCGGTGCTACTTTGTTCTTCACAACTTTAACACGCGTTTCGTTACCAACAACTTCATCACCTTCTTTTACCGAGCCAATACGACGAATATCAATACGTACAGAGGCGTAAAATTTCAGGGCGTTACCACCAGTTGTTGTTTCAGGGTTACCAAACATTACACCAATTTTCATACGGATTTGGTTAATGAAAATACATAGCGTGTTTGAGCGCTTAATGTTACCTGTAAGCTTACGTAGTGCTTGTGACATTAAACGTGCTTGTAGACCCATGTGTGAATCACCCATGTCGCCTTCAATCTCAGCTTTAGGTGTTAATGCAGCAACAGAATCGACAATAACTACATCAACCGCGCTTGAGCGCACTAACATGTCACAAATTTCCAGTGCTTGTTCACCCGTATCTGGTTGAGATACCAGTAACTCATCAATATTAACGCCTAACTTTTGTGCGTAAACTGGATCAAGAGCATGCTCAGCATCAACAAAGGCACACGTTTTACCTTCTTTTTGAGCTTGTGCGATAACTTGTAATGTTAGCGTTGTTTTACCTGATGACTCTGGGCCATATACTTCAACAATACGCCCCATTGGCAAGCCGCCTATGCCTAAAGCAATATCAATACCTAGCGAGCCTGTTGATACAGCGTCAATGTTTAACGCCTTATTGTCACCCAATTTCATGATTGAACCTTTACCAAATTGACGTTCAATTTGTGATAAAGCTGCGTCCAACGCTTTTTGTTTGTTATCGTTCATTTTCTTCTCCAAATCCAGCTAATGCACACAAGTATACTGTATGAAATCACAGTATCAAGCTAATTTTATTATTTTATCTTCTCTATTATGGTTTTTAAAGAAAATACAATGGCTTGCAGCCTAACTTGCGCCCTATCACCATTAAATACTTGTTCAAACGTCCAGTGTTTACCGTTAATTTGTAGCCCAAACCACACAAGCCCTACCGGTTTGTCCTCAGTAGCGCCACCGGGCCCTGCAATCCCTGAAATAGCAATGGCAATGTCAGCACTGGCTGCCTTGCAGGCACCTGCTGCCATCTCAATAACTGTTTGTTCGCTCACTGCGCCAAATTGCTCGAGGGTATCATGCTTCACATTGAGTAATTCATGCTTGGCGTTATTGCTATAAGTAACAAATGCACGATCAATATATGCAGAGCTTCCTGGGGTATCGGTAAGCGAATAACTCACTCCACCACCAGTACATGATTCAGCGGTAGTGATCCATAAGCGTTTATCCGTTAAAATAGCGCCTAATTGCGCAGCAAGTGTCTTAATCTCTTGATGTAATTCCATATTCAGCCTTTGGGTAAATACATGTCGTTTGATCTTTATGCACCGCACACTATAAAACAACAAACCCCTATGATGCAGCAGTATCTAAAAATAAAATCAGAGCATCGCGATATTTTATTGTTTTATCGGATGGGGGATTTTTACGAACTCTTTTTTGATGACGCAAAACGCGCCGCGCAGTTGCTTGATATTTCACAAACACACCGTGGCAAAGCAGGGGGCGATCCTATTCCTATGGCGGGCGTGCCTTATCATGCGGTAGAAAACTACTTAGCCCGCTTAGTACAAATGGGCGAGTCGGTGGCTATTTGTGAACAAGTGGGTGACCCTGCCACCAGCAAAGGCCCTGTTGAACGCAAAGTAGTGCGTATTGTAACCCCAGGTACTATTTCTGACGAAGCCTTACTACAAGAGCGCCAAGACAACTTACTAACCAGTGTTTGGCAAAATAAAAAAGGTCAATACGGTGTTGCGTATCTTGATATCAACTCTGGGCGCTTCAATGTTGTTGAAGTTAGTACCGATGAAGCATTTAGCTCAACCCTACAACGCTTAGCGCCTGCTGAATTACTATATAGTGAACACTTTGAAAACACTCATTTAATTGAACATATTAAGGGAGCGCGTCGTCGCCCTGATTGGGAGTTTGACCTTGATACCGCGCAACACTTACTGTGCGAGCAGTTTGGCACCAAAGATTTAGTCGGTTTTGGGGTCGATAAAGCACATAGCGCCTTGGTAGCGGCAGGCTGTTTAATGCAGTACGTAAAAGATACCCAACGTATTGCATTACCGCACATTCGTGCAATTACCCTTGAGCATAATGAACACGCGGTAATTTTAGATGCGCCCACCCGTAAAAACCTTGAACTTACCGTTAATTTATCAGGTGGCTTTGAAAATACCCTTGCCCAAGTGCTTGATAAAACAGCCACAGCTATGGGCTCACGATTACTTAAGCGCCGTATTCATACTCCTATTCGTAATAAAGACGAGTTAAATTCTCGTCTAAATGCCATTAGTGCTATTTTAGATGTGCAATTATGCAGTGAGCTGCATGACGCTCTCAGAGATATTGGTGATATAGAACGTGTAATTGCTCGCTTGGCATTACACACTGCTCGGCCACGTGATTTAACAAGGCTTCGTAGTGCGCTTCAAGCATTAGCACCGCTACATAACTTATTAAGCGATGCCACAGATGCGCGTATTTCTCATATTATTGCCCACTCTAAAGAGCTCCCCGAGCTTCAAGCATTACTTGAACGTGCAGTGATTGATAACCCACCGGTGTTAATTCGTGATGGCGGCGTTATTGCTCCAGGGTATAACAGCGAACTTGATGAGTGGCGTAATTTAAGTCAAGGTGCCACCGATGTGCTTGAACAGCTAGAGCAACGCGAACGTGAACGCACAGGTATTAGTACACTTAAAATTGGCTATAACCGAGTGCATGGCTTTTTTATTGAGGTGAGCCGCGCTAACTCGCACTTAGTGCCTGCAGATTATATTCGTCGTCAAACGTTAAAAAATAATGAACGTTATATAATTCCAGAACTTAAAGAACATGAAGACAAGGTTCTCGGCAGCCAATCAAAAGCGCTGGCCCTAGAAAAGCAGCTATACGAACAGCTATTTGAATTTATTGCTCCGCATATCGAGCAGCTGCAAATAATGGCCTCGGTCATTGCCGATTTAGATGTACTGAATAATTTAGCAGAGCGTGCCCAAACGCTAAATTATGCCAAGCCTGAGCTTTGCGATAACGATAATATCAGCATCGAACAAGGCCGCCACCCTGTAGTTGAGCAAGTAATGAAAGACCCATTTATTGCCAATCCTGTGGAGCTCAATAGCCAGCGTAAAATGTTGATAATTACTGGTCCCAACATGGGCGGTAAATCAACTTACATGCGCCAAACTGCGCTTATTGTGCTTATGGCGCACATTGGCTGTTACGTTCCTGCTGATAGCGCAAAGATTGGTAATATTGATAGGATATTTACTCGCATTGGCGCCAGTGACGACTTAGCATCTGGGCGCTCTACCTTTATGGTTGAAATGACAGAAACCGCGGCAATTTTAAATAATGCCACCGCACAATCATTGGTATTAATGGATGAAATCGGCCGAGGAACCAGTACTTACGATGGTTTATCACTGGCATACGCAACAGCTGATCATCTTGCTTCAAAAATCGCGGCTAAAACTCTGTTCGCAACCCATTACTTTGAACTCACTGAGCTTGCAGAACAAACGCCTGGGCTGGTTAATGTGCACCTAGATGCCATTGAACACAACGATACCATTGCCTTTATGCACACGGTATTAGATGGTGCCGCAAGTAAAAGTTTTGGTTTGCAAGTGGCAGCCCTGGCTGGTGTGCCTAAAGCGGTTATTGCCCAAGCTAAACAAAAGCTAACCTTGCTTGAAAATCATCAAAGTGTCACAACAGCCACCACAGAGCAACAGGTTTTACCGTTTGATAGTGAACCGCAAATAATTCAGCCTAGTGAACTTGAGCAACAAATGACCGCAATAGATCCCGATAACCTATCACCGCGTCAGGCGCATGAACTGCTTTATAAATTAAAAGCACTGCTTTAAACGCAAACAGCCCGACTAAAAAGTCGGGCTGTATTTAATTTTACTGTGTGTTTAGATTAAGCAAACTGCTCAAATAAGCTTTCGGTACTTAATCCTTCTTGCTGCAAGATATCTTTTAACCGACGTAGCGCCTCAACCTGTATTTGGCGAACTCGCTCGCGGGTCAACCCAATTTCACGGCCCACATCTTCAAGCGTTGAAGGCTCATAACCGAGTAAACCAAACCGACGTGCCAGTACTTCGCGCTGCTTAGGGTTCAATTCACCTAACCAGTCAATAATATGCGTATTCATATCATTGTTTTGCACTTCACCTTCAGGACCTACATTTTTTTCGTCGGCAATTACATCTAACAATGCACTGTCATTCTCGCCACCAATAGGCATATCTACAGAAGCTATTTTTTCGTTTAGGCGAAGCATTTTTGTTACATCTTCGACCGGTCTGTCCAAGCTTTCTGCAATTTCTTCTGCGGTTGGCTCATGATCAAGCTTTTGAGTTAGCTCACGTGCTGTACGTAAATAAACGTTAAGCTCTTTAACAACATGAATAGGCAAACGAATAGTACGGGTTTGATTCATTATTGCCCGTTCAATGGTTTGTCGTATCCACCATGTGGCATAAGTAGAAAATCGAAAACCCCGTTCAGGATCAAACTTTTCAACTGCTCGGATCAGCCCTAAGTTACCTTCTTCAATTAAATCAAGTAGAGCAAGTCCACGATTGTTGTACCTACGCGCAATTTTTACAACTAAGCGTAAGTTACTTTCAATCATACGTTTTCGGGAGGCTTCGCAGCCTTTAAGCGATTTTCGTGCAAAAAACACTTCTTCTTCTGCACTTAATAGAGGGGAAAAACCAATCTCGCCTAAGTATAACTGGGTGGCATCGAGGTTTTTAGTGACTTCTTCTTTTACAAATACATCTTCATCTTCCACTTCATCAAGTAACTTCGTTGTCTCCTCTATTTTAGAGTCGTCAAACTTATCATCAGTGGGGGTTTTCTCAGCTTTTGCTACATCAGCCATAAGACTTCTCCTGAGCAAGCTATCAATAACTTTATGATTTAGGTCTGTAGTCGTTTTACAAGCTTTTGCTGTATTAGCCATGAGCCTTCTCCAGAACAGTCAATCAACACCTTCAGTTCAGGGTAGGTACTTAGCAGGGTTAACAGCTTTTCCTCGATAACGAATTTCAAAACGAAGTGCCGTTACTGAAGACTCTGAATTACCAATTTCTGCTATTTTTTGTCCCGCCTTCACTATTTGCTTTTCTTTCACAAGTAACGTTGAGTTATGTGCATAAGCACTTAGGTAATCATCATTATGTTTCAATATGATTAAATTACCGTAACCTCTTAGCGCACTACCCGCGTAAACTACCGTTCCTTTTGCAGCGGCGAGTACAGCAGTACCCTTTTTATTAGCAATCTGTAGGCCTTTGTAACCATTTTCCTTGTTAGAAAAGCGTTTTGTTATTTTACCTTTAGCAGGCCAAAACCAACTCAACTTTTTAGCTGAAGAACCTTGAGACTGACTAATTTTTTGGTTAGCTTGTTTTTGAACATACCTACGTTTTTTCGGCTTATCAAGCTCTTTCTTTAATTTTCTGTTACTTTTTTGTAAATTAGATGGCTTTTTAGCGGGCTTATTTCGGTAAGTTTTTTGTGCAACCCTTGACCTACTTGGTTCTAAAAGGGATACAGCCTGACCAGGAACAATAGTGTAAGGTGATGGAATTGAATTATTTTTTGCAAGTTCTCTGAAATCTTTTCCAGCACTAAAAGCAATCGAATAAAGTGTATCGCCTTTTTGTACCGTGTACTTGCCACCGTTAATATTAATCCGTGAGGGATAGTCATTAATATTATTATTTAAACTACTTACAGGAGCAGGAACATGGCGAGACGAGCATGCACAAAGCAAAACACTAATAAATAAAGCAACATAACAGCGTATTTGTTTATTCAATGTGTTTTGCCCTCTGTTTTAACATCGTTGCATTATGGCGATTATCGCAATAATACGTACGCAACAGCGATTAAAGCAACCACTGCCCAGCCAAGTACTTCAATATATTGACGTAATTTTTGTTCCATTTTAACTCCACCCCACTTCATTAAAGCAGATACTAAAAAGAAACGCGCGCCACGCCCAATAGCCGAGGCAATAATAAAGGGTAAAAACGCCATTTGTAATACGCCAGCGCCAATGGTAAATACCTTATAAGGAATAGGAGAAAACCCCGCTATAAATACCACCCAAACGCCATAATCTTTAAACCATGCAAGCGCCGTATTAAATTTATCTTGCCATTGCATTTGCGCAATAAAGGGCTCTACAACCGGTTCAAACAACCAAAATCCAAGTAAATAACCCAGTACGCCGCCAAGCACAGAAGCAACCGTGGCAAAGCTTGCAAATCGCCATGCCTTACTTGGTTGCGCTAGCGACATAGGCGCTAACATTACATCAGGTGGAACTGGGAAGAAAACCGACTCGGCAAAGCTCATCCCTGCTAAATAACGTTCTGCATGGCGGTGTTTAGCCCACACTAACGCCATATCGTATAACTTGGTAAACAACTTCAAAATGAATTCCTATTCAATATCACCAGGGACTAAAGGTACAAATCTTACTGGCGCAATTACATGCTCTGTAAAGTTATCGCCTTGGCGAATAACCATGGTTAATTTTTGTTCTTCCTCACCAATAGGGGCGAGTAATACGCCTCCATCAGCAAGTTGTGCGAGTAACTCGGGGGGAATGGTGGTTGCCGCAGCAGTCACGATAATGCCATCAAATGGCGCTTGTGACTGCCAGCCTTGCCAACCATCGCCATGTTTCATGGTGACATTGTACAAATCGAGCTGGTGTAATCGGCGTTTAGCTTGCCATTGCAAAGCTTTAATACGCTCTACCGAATATACCTTATCAAAGGTTTTAGCTAAAACCGCAGTTTGATAGCCCGATCCGGTGCCTATTTCTAACACCTTATGTTGCACACCGGCTAATCGCATTAGCTCGGTCATGCGCGCAACAATATAAGGCTGAGAAATAGTTTGCCCTTGTCCTATAGGTAGCGCGGTATTTTGATACGCTTTGTGTTTGAGTACATCATCAATAAAAATATGCCGAGGAATTTGCGCAATCGCTTTTAAAACCTCTTTATCTTCTACGCCATCTCGCTGTAAAAGGTCTGAAAGTGCTTGTGCACTGCGAGTATAATTAGCCAGCACGGTTAATCTCCAACTCGGCTAACCACTCTCCCACGGCTTTAATACTGTCTTTGGCGGTCATATCAACGCTTAACGGGGTCACTGATGCATAGCCATTATTAACCGCATAAAAGTCAGTGCCTTCACCTGCGTCGCTTTCAAGCCCTAGCGATCCATACCAAAAAATATCGCGTCCCCATGGATCGGTTTGCTTAGTCATGGTTTCTGCTTTGTGACGAGCCCCTAAACGAGTTACCTGAACGCCTTTGAGCTCAGAGAGCGGAATATCGGGAACATTAATATTAATGATCTGATCTTTGGGCAACGGATGTGAAGCAAGCCCTTTAATAATATTTACAGTAACGGCTGCCGCTGTTTCAAAATGCTCACCATGATGAGAGCACAAAGATACCGCAATTGCTGGTAAGCCTAAATGACGGCCTTCAGTCGCCGCAGCAACTGTACCAGAGTAAAGCGTATCATCGCCTAAATTACCGCCATGATTAATACCAGCAACAACCAAATCGGGTTTTTCATCCACTAATTGATTAACACCTAAATGCACACAATCAGTGGGTGTACCGTTTACCGACATAAAACCGTTGTCGAGCGTTGTGGCACGCAGCGGATTCATTAGCGTTAGTGAATTACTAGCACCACTACAATTTCTATCTGGAGCAACCAGCGTTACCTCAGCAATTTGTGTTAATGCTTGATATAAAACAGCAATACCTTTGGCATTAACACCATCATCATTACTTAATAGAATCTTCATCTGCGGTATCCTTTTCTTTTCGCTCGCGAGGGCTGGCATCAGTATAATCGACCAGTTCGCGCAGTAAAGCCGTTGCAAAACAGCCTTTGGGTAAACCAAAGCTGAGTTTTAATGTGCGTTCATCAAGTGTTTCTATGCTTAGCTCTTGGGGTATTAAACGCAGCATTCTACGCTCGTTTTTAAGCCCTAAATCCCCTAAGCCATCACACCATGCTTGATACGGTGCCAACCATGTTTTTTCTTGTTCGGTTATGCCTTTTTCACTTTTGCCCACCATGGGCGCCGACATCATAATGTCGCCAGAGGCAAGCCGTGCAATATTTTCATCACTTATCGCATCTTCAAAAAATGCATTACTGCCACTGAGCATAAATACTTCGCGGTGCATGGTTTTAGCAAGCCCATGCTCAGCCACGCGTAAACTAACAATTTGATTAAACACATGTGAACGCGCAGCAGAAATAATAATGCCTCGCAGCTTTTTATCGCGAATACGCTCACCGGCAAACATTTTTTCGGCCATCACTAGGTTGTGCCCATCACGACCAAAGCGCTGTTCACCAAAATAATTAGGCACACCTGCGCGTACCGCGTTTATACGGCATAAAATATCAAGCGGCTCGGTTACATTGCGCAAGGTAATAGTAAATCTATTTCCTTTATGGCAACCAGTGCGCAATTTTCGCTCATGGCGCTGCTGCGATACCACAAACACGCTTTCACTGTTCAGCTCAGTAAAATCAATATGCTTTTTAATCGGTACTTTTACGCTAAACCACTGCGAGCATACTCCATGGCGATCTTTCATACCGGCATAGCTTACATCACGTGGCGATACACCCGCTTTTTGTGCAATCAGCTTGGCAACATATTGGGTGTTTTCACCCTTTTTAACCACTTGCAAACACACGTGTTCACCACTGCCGGTAAATTCTATACCGAGATCCTCATCAACCATAAAGTCTTCTGCGGTGGTTTTAAAGTCGGCTTTGGAAAGCGGCGCACCATATAAATAATTTAATTCGCTCATGCGTTTTGTTTGCTCATAATGACCACAGCATGGCTTGAAATGCCTTCTTTACGCCCCTCAAAACCGAGTTTTTCGGTAGTGGTAGCTTTTACATTTACCTGTGAAAGCTCGGCATTTAAATCACTGGCAAGGTTGCCACGCATCGCTTGAATGTGCGGCAGCATTTTTGGTGCTTGTGCCACAATGGTGACATCCGCATTGCCCAATACATAGCCCTGTTGCTTGGCTAAGTTCACTACATGGCGAAGTAAAATACGGCTATCAATATTTTCATATTCACTGGCCGTATCCGGAAAATGCTTACCAATATCGCCCAGCGCTAATGATCCTAAAATAGCGTCACATAAGGCATGAATAGCTACATCACCATCTGAGTGTGCTAAAAAGCCTTGTGGATAATCAATTTTTTCGCCGCAGATAGTTAAAGGCCCTTGGCCTCCAAATTTATGCACGTCAAAACCATGGCCTATTCGTATCATGTTGCACTCTCATTATTTTGTTTTTGCAGTACAAAGCCTGCTAAATCTAAATCTTCTGGGGTGGTAATTTTAATATTATCACTACGCCCTGCTACCAGCTTTACCGGCTTATTTGCCCACTCCATTGCACTGGCTTCATCAGTAATAGTAACGCCGCCGTTAAGCGCACTTTGCAATGCCGTTTTAAGCTCGTTGTATTTAAACAGTTGCGGGGTAAGCGCTTGCCATAAATCATCACGAGGCACAGTTTGCTGCGCATGGCTTTGCCCTCGTTTTATAGTGTCTTTTACTTTGCTGGCTAAAATGCCGCCTTCATCAGCCTGCATGCACTGTGCGATTAAGCGCTCTATATCAGCAATATCGACTAAAGGTCTTGCAGCGTCGTGCACCAAAACCCAAGCAGGTGGGTTGGCAGCTAAAAACAATAAACTGTTTAACACTGAATCTGCGCGCTCTTTACCGCCAATAGCACGCACAATGCGAGGATCAGCTAGCGTAAGGTCGTCAAAGTAGGGGTCGGTTTCGCTCAGAGCCACCACTATAGAGTTTAACTGCGGTAACTGCGATAACTTAGCGAGCGTATGCTCTAGAATGGTTTTCCCTGCTAAGGAAATATATTGCTTTGGTGTTGTGTGTTGCATTCGACTGCCAACACCTGCGGCAGGAACAATAGCAGCAATAGTTTGTTTATTTGTCATGGTGTTGAGCCGGTAAAACACGAATAAAGGTTTCGTCCGGTTTAATCATTCCTAATTCGTTGCGGGCACGCTCTTCAATGCCTTCGTGGCCGAGCTTTAAATCTTCTATATCCGCTTTTAATACTTTATTACGCTTTATTAGTTTTTCGTTAGTTTGTTGATGCGATGCCACCGCATTTTTTAAACGGGTGTAGTCTTGCACCCCGTTATGACCAAACCAAAGGCGATACTGGATAAAAAGTGCTAAGCACAACAAGCCAAATTGAAAAAATCGCATTAAACACTCCTTATTTTAATTTTTAATTATCTACTTATGCTAGCGGCCGCTTAACATTGCGCCAATTAATATTGGCAGCTAGTAACATTTCCCGTAGTGACAAAACCCGTGGCGTGCTACGCTTTGAAAACTGCCACTGGTGGCCACAACACGCCGCTGCAAGGCTCGTTTTACTAGGTTTAAGCAGTTGCGCACTTTGCTGCTCAAGTCCTTGGCCTAAAAAATCAAACCAGCCAAGTTCATTACAATGCAGTTGCGTATCAGCTACTTGATCAATGCTGTCTATTCTAACCCGAATTTGACCGTGACTTTGTAATAATACCGGAATTATTAGCCCTACTTTGGCATGCGCTTGATAAAAAAGTTCATTCGCTGAAGGATTAGCCTCTGGCGGTGTTGGTTTTTGCTTTTCAAGCCAGCCTCCATTTTGCGCATCAAGCGTAAAAGGCAATGGTGCATTAGCTACACGTGTTGCGGCACGTTCAATATAATAAGGCAGACTTTTTAATTGCCTGCGTAAACGGTCACCATTAGGTTCAGCCACTAAGCGCTGAACTTCACGCTGATAAAAAGCATTGCATAATTGTGCGTAAAGCACTTTTTGTGCATCAGTTTGCCACATTTCAACTTGCCGGCTTGTGTTAAACTGCTTATTTTTAGCAACCAATCGCTGTACTCAAAAAAACATTTTAATACTGTTTTATAACACAGTAACGCACAGTTTTTAAGCACTTGTAGTAATTTAAGCGCTTGGCTTTTCACCTAATTTTGCAATACCTGATTCTAAAAATTGCACCATAGTGCTGCGCTTTTTACCTATTAATAAGCTGCCATCAGCCAAAAACATAAAGTTTTGCCAGTTACGTTTAAACACATCAAATGTCGTTTCGATAATATTGTCGCGTGCCATGCAAAAATACACTGTGGTATTAGCCTGCCAATCTAAGTGGTTCAAAATAGCATCTGGAAATTGGGGTTCTTCGCTTTCCCACGCATCTTCCCAATTAATTTCTTTGCTAAAGTTTTGCTCTTGCGCGCACCAATCGGTTTTATCAAAAAAGTCTGGATGATCATGTTCGCGACTCACCATGGTTGTCCACAGTACGGCGGCACGCTCGCTGGTCATGGGTTTAATATTGGCTGCATCAATATCTGAAACCGGAATATCTTTGTGGCGAAATACCCAGGCTTTTTTGTAATCATCAAGAGAAATATAATTCATAGTATTGCTGTATTCTTTGGCATAATAAAAAGCGAAGGCAAATTATACAAGATAACAGACTATGACTACAGCACTAAAACTGGGTTTATATCAACACTACAAAGGCCCACAATATAAAGTTATGCATGTGGCGACCCACAGCGAAACCAACGAGCAGTTGGTTATTTACCAAGCCTTATACGGTGAGTACGGCATATGGGCACGCCCACTAAGTATGTTTACTGAAACCGTAGAAAAAGACGGTAAAACTATCGCCCGTTTTGCCTACCTTGGTGAAGCCGATTAACTATGGCATTATAACGCATAACAATTACTGCTCAGACCAGATAAAGGATAACCCGTGCAATTTAATTCTACTGATAATTACATCGCAAGCTCAGCATTAAAACAGGCAGTAAACGCCGCTATTATGCTGCAAAAACCGCTTTTAATTAAAGGCGAGCCTGGCACAGGTAAAACCATGCTGGCTGAAGAGTTAGCGAAAAGTTTAGATACTGAGCTTATTCAGTGGCATATAAAATCAACCACTAAAGCGCAGCAAGGTTTGTACGAGTACGATGCGGTATCGCGTTTGCGCGACAGCCAGCTAGGTGATGAGCGCGTTCACAATATTAGCAACTACATAGTTAAAGGTAAGCTGTGGCAAGCCTTCATGTACGCTGAATTAAACGGCAAACGCCCAGTACTGCTTATTGACGAAATAGACAAAGCCGATATTGAGTTTCCAAACGATTTACTACTCGAACTCGATAAAATGGAATTTCATGTATACGAAACCGGTGAGCGCATTGTGGCTAAAGAGCGCCCTATTGTGATCATCACATCAAACAATGAAAAAGAGCTGCCTGATGCGTTTTTACGTCGCTGTTTTTTCCATTATATTGATTTTCCAAATAGCGACGAAATGCAGCAAATTATTGATGTGCACTACCCGCATGTTAAACAAGATTTAGTTCGCCAAGCGCTAGAAGTATTTTTTAACTTACGCGAAGCCAACGGCCTTAAAAAGAAGCCATCCACCAGCGAGTTACTGGATTGGTTAAAACTATTAATGGCTGAAGATATAGACGCAAAAACCCTGCACGACAAAGCGCAAAAAGGCGGTTTAATGCCGATGTTCGGCGCGCTACTTAAAAACGAGCAAGACATAAGCCTAATCGAAAAACTCGCGTTTATGAGCCGTCGCTAACATGTTGGTACAGTTTTTTTTCACGCTACGTAAATACCGCTTGCCTGTGAGCCTGCGCGAACTGCTCGATTTAATTAACGCTTTAAAACAAGGCGTTATATTTGCTGATGTAGACGCGTTTTATCATTTAGCGCGCACTATTATGGTAAAAGACGAAACCCATTTTGACCGGTTCGATAAAGCCTTTAGCGATTACTTTAGCGGTATTGCCGACTTAGACCTGCTCGAGAGCTTAAAACAGCAACACAACCTACCTGAAGATTGGTTGCGTAAAGAGTTTGAAAAGCATCTAAGTGATGAAGAAAAAGCCCAACTAAAAGCTATGGGCGGGCTCGACGAGCTAATGAAAACCCTAAAAGAGCGTTTAGAAGAACAGCAAAAACGCCATGCTGGCGGCAATAAGTGGGTAGGTACAGGCGGCACCTCGCCTTTTGGGGCATACGGCTATAACCCTGAGGGTGTACGTATTGGTCAAGACGGCAACCGCAATCGCCAAGCAGTAAAAGTGTGGGATAAGCGCGAATACCGTAACCTCGATTCTGACCGCGAAATTGGTTCACGTACCATAAAGCTGGCACTTAAAAAACTACGCAAATTTGCTCGTACTGGCGCAAGCGACACCCTTGATTTAAACGAGACTATTCGCGCGACCGCCAAGCAAGGCGGCATGCTCGATGTAAAAATGGCCCCCGAGCGCCATAACGCGGTAAAAGTATTGATGCTGTTTGATATTGGCGGTTCAATGGATGACTACATTCATACCTGTGAAGAGTTATTTAGCGCCGCCCACAGCGAGTTTAAACATTTAGAGTTTTACTACTTTCATAACTGTTTATACGAACACGTTTGGCAAGATAACCAACGCCGCCACTCAAACGTTATTGACACCATGACACTCATCAACAAGTTTACCAGCGACTACAAAGTAATATTTGTTGGCGATGCCACTATGGGCCCATATGAAATTGCCTACCCTGGCGGCTCAGTAGAGCATTGGAATGAAGAACCTGGTAGTGCGTGGTTAAACCGAATCACCAATCACTTTGATAAAGTCGCGTGGCTCAACCCACAGCCGGTTGAGCATTGGCCGTACTATCAATCAATTGACTTTATAAAGCAGCTAATGAACAACCGCATGTATGCGCTGAGTTTAGATGGGATAAGTAGAGCGATAAAGGAGCTGAGTTGATAGTTAATATCTATGGCAGCTCAGTGCTAATAGCGAAGCTTCGGGCGTGAACCTGTAACTTTGTTGGGTGGCGCCTTCGGCTTAACCAACCTACCTTTGACGTAGGTCGGATAAGTGGCGAAGCCACGCCATCCGACAAAAAAAGATGAATTCACCAGAAACAACCCGACTTACCGCTTTTTAAATCACCTCTTGAGTACGACTTCGTTATTACTCAGGAAGCACTTCAATATTTACAATATCGTCTTTTGTAACTGCAATAGATTGATAACCATCCTGATCAAAAATGCAAGCTTCTGGGTTTATAAGCTTGTGATAAGATGAAACTAAAATTTTACCCCATGGGTACTCCGTAAAAGTTTTCACTTTTGATGGATTTAAAGCACAGCGAATGAGAAGAGGTTTACCAATTTCCGACAACTTCATACCGATAGAGTCGTCGAAATCAAAACACATCATAACCTGCTCACCGCCATATAAACCGATTAAAAATTTCGAACCACTATTACCAAGAGCTACTTCAGTAAAATTAAAAAATATTCGTTTATCTCTAGCTGGACAATATTCTTCTGTGAAAAAATCGCTCCAACAACTCTTAATAAAGTCAATTTCATTTAAAGAAAACCGATGACCATGTTCTGTTAGGAAGGTGTTCCTAATCTCACTTCCATTTCTGACAAGGAGTCCTCTTTCTTTTATTTGCTCAGGAATGGCCCTTGTATAATGAATACCGACAACTTTCCTTTCCGAGCAGTGTTTATCAATATCTTTTACTAACTCGAGGACACAACTGTATTTAAACATACTTTCCAAGTGGTAATGTTTACGACATAGCTCGTCTAATGTTCTTAATCTATCAGTAAATGCCTTTGGTAATTTTAAGGGCTTAGTAAGGTCAATAACCATATAAAAAATTAGTTCCTTTAATCCATAATATTAACTAAATAAACTTACACATTCCAAACCCTAAAACATCTCCATCGCGCTTTATATAGCCATATTGTGCGTAAAAACTTTCTTTCCCGTAAGCACTTAATAAACCTACTGTAGCGCCATTAGAGCAGGTACTGCTTAGATAGTTTTCAATGTGGGTCATTACTAAACGAGCAATACCTTGTTTTTGATAACTAGGCGCAACAATTATATCTTGAATATAAAAATACATTGCGCCATCACCAATCACTCTCCCAGTGCCTATCAACTTATCAGTGTCGTACACGGCAACCCAAAATAGTGAGTTTTCGATGCTTGTTTTTAATATTTCATCGTCAGGATTTTGCCACTTTACTTGTGTACGTAAATTAGCAAACTCATCCAGTGCAGGGGCTTTAAATCCAACTTTATAAGCCATAATATCCCTTTCTCACTTTTAAAGCTCTTTAATCATAAACAAGCTGTACGGATCTAGCTCATAATCACCAAACGGTTCACACTCTTTAAAACCAAATTGGGCGTAGAGCTTTTGTGCGGGCAAAAATGCCTCTGCTGTTCCAGTTTCTAAGCTTATTGTTTTGTAACCTCGCAGTGTTGCCTGCTCAATAATATGCGTAAGTAGCTTAGCCGCTATGCCTTGGCGTAAATAGTTACTTGAGGTACGCATTGATTTCATTTCGCCATGAGTTGTATTGAGCGCTTTTAATGCGCCAACACCCGCTAAATTATTATCAATCCATAAGCTATAAAATGTTATGTTGGGCTGAGTGAGTTGACTCACATCAAGTGCATGTACGCTCTCAACAGGTGAGTGCTTTAGCATATCGTTATGATGCGTTTGTAATAGTTTTATGACGTGTGGGTTTGAAAGCTCGCCTGTTCTTATTTCCATTTACAACTCATTTTTCCGTGTATTAATATTTAATATAAAGCGCTAATAACTTTATATTTAACTCATCATTACTTGAAGCTAAAACGCTACCGACTGATTTCGAGTGTTCTAAGTCCCCTATTCGTATCTCAAACCTTTGATTATCACAACTATCAATAAAAATATGTACTTCTTTATCCTCATCATAAAATGATGCGAAGTTGTCTGTAATGAGCATATTAAATATCATAGTTTCTTCCTTGTAGATTAAACATAAAATAATGATCCCCTAGGACAATTTAAAGTTACAAGGCTTATAACGAAGGATTGCTATAAATTTTAAAATATTGATAAAAAATATTCTTTCTCGAAACTCCTTTAAGTGAAGAAATTAGTGGAAATAAAAATCTCTTGCTATCTAGTATTTCTATTTTCCATTCAGTATCGCCAATAAAATGAAAATTTAACGTGTTCGAGTTTTGAATATTATAATTTCGAAAAGATCCCGTTGAATACATGCTACCAATCGTAGCTGAATCAACAACATCAAGATGCTCATTCAAGAGATGGATATGAAGCATATCCTCGTAAGGATTATCATCCGTCATAAAAACAAGGTATTTACAACCTGCTTTAATACAAAGCTCCAAATAAGTACCATCAACAACTTTATCTGTTTGCGTATTATTTAAAAAGATACAGCTCTGTTCTGGAGACTTAGGGATTGCCTTAAATACTTGGCTTTCAAGTATGATCATCTTTTTCACCTAGCTATTACTTTTGACAGGCCAATTCTCGCCCACCGTAGCCTATCACGGTCTACAACAAACGACATTTATGCAGAGGTTGTTTGATTTGTTCCTTTCATCTCGAACCTCGAACCTCGAATATAAAATCACATCAACTTCCACACAACAAACGCCACAGCAAAACCAACCAAGTACACCAAGCCTAACCAGGTTAAGCCACGCAAAAGTAGACTGTGTTTAATCGCAGGCTCTGAGCGAACTAGGCTGAAGTTAAGCCATGCAAAAACGGGTGTAGTTACAAACGCAAGCGTCATGGCAAAGGTAAGCATGGGCCCAAGAGCTGATTTAAAAAATAAGATCACCGCCATACCAGCCAATGCTTGTAATATAAGCCACGTATTTAAGCTGTGTTTTGATTGCTTAAAACCAAGAAGTTTATGCGATTCGTTAAGTGTTCGGGCGTAACCGTCAAGCACGGTGAGTGTGGTGCCAAACATACACAAAAACGCGATAGCAGATACCAAAGGCCTTGCCCACTCGCCAATAGTCAATGCGTACATATCAATCAGCTGTTTAGCAAAGACGACACCGCCAAGCTCTATATTACTGCTTTGCCCATATTGCACTAACGCACCTAAACTAAAAAATACCAGCGCAAGCCCGGCGGTTAACCAATAACCTACATTAAAGTCGAATAAGCCTTGGCTTTTAGTCACACTTTGCTGAGCTTGTTTTTCTTTAAGCCACAACGAGCTCAGAGCCGAAATTTCAATAGGCGCTGGCATCCAGCCCATTAAGGCAACCATAAAGCCTAACATGGCAAGTTCATATGGTGAGGGGCCAACATAGTTTACAGGAGCTACAGGGCCGTTATTTATAGCAATAACTAATGCGGTTATGGTTGCTATAGTAAGTAGCCCCATAATAGCTTTTGCAACGTTATCGAGCGCTTTAAAGTGCCCTAGTAATAATATAATTAAACACACAGCCAATATTAACCAGCACAATAAGGTAACAGGAATACTAATAGGTAATGCGTAGTGTAATAAGCTCGCCGTAAGCAACAATACGCCCGCGGTATTTACCACAGCGGCAATAATATTGAGGGCAATAAAACTGTAAAAATAGCCAGGCCCTTGGTTTTTATATCCTTCGACTAAACTATTTTTAGTAGCGAGTGTGTACTCCATACCAAAACGAAAAAACGGGTACTTTAAAACGTTAACCACCACAATAAGCCAAAATAGCTGCCAGCCAAATAATGCGCCAGCTTGGGTCGATGCAACTAAGTGTGAGCCACCAATGGCAGCGGTGGCCATTAAAATACCCGGGCCGAGCGCCCCTAACCTAGACTTCCATGTGCTTTGTGTGTACTGCATTAACTTCTCAAATTTGGTGTGTTATGTGCTTTTATTATTAATTTTAATCATTAATAAACTGTGTGAATGCATAACTTACCTAATTTACAGACAATAAAAAAGAGCCCTTAGGCTCTTTTTAAAAATAAAGCATTGTTAGTTATTAATTTAAATCCATCTCTTGGATGATTTCGTGTGCTATTTCAGGTGTGGTACTTACAGGCTTTTCATGTAAGTTTGCTTTTATTTGCCCTTTACGATGCTTTAGTGCAGCATCGAGTTTTTTAGCTGCGCTAGAAATGGCTGGGTACATAACCTCGTTTTCCCCTTTAACTGATATTCGCGCACCTTCATAATTTGTACTAATTTCTGCTTGGAACTTGTGATGCTCTTTTGAAAGAATAATGTCGAGCGCTATCAATGATGGAAAATGACTCTCAATTTTAGAAAACTTTTCGTTAATGTGTTCTTTAATAGAATCAGTAACGTCAACATGGTGACCAGAAAGATTAATTTTCATAGGGTATCCTTTTTTATGTTACCTCACAGTTAGTATTGGGGGCTAAACGAATTAACACAAGAGAAAATAGCTAAATTTAGCAATTATTTATTACCCCACCTGATTTAGATCATTCATTTAGCATTAAGTATGCAAAAAGCCGCGTGATAGCGGCTTTTCAGAGGTGCTGATAATTTAACCATTCATGTAATTAATCTGTGTATGAACAGCAATAATCAGCAAAATCACTTACTTTTACATGGAAGCTGACATTAGCATCAACATTAAATGACTCACCCGCATTAAATGTTTTCCACTCGCTTTCACCTGGTAATAACACATCCCACTGCCCTGCTAACAACTCCATACACTCTTTTTGGTTAGTATTAAACTCAAATTCACCGGGTTGCATAAAACCCAAGGTTTTCGCTTCACCATTTCCTAAAAGCACAGTTCGGCTTGATACTTTGCCATCAAAATATACATTGGCTTTTTTAACCACACTAACGTTATCGAACTTTGGCATGTTAACTCCTGTTATTAATTTATAATTTTGTTACCTCCACAGTGCCTGATACACAAAAACCTTGCAAGTTAAGTGCTGTGAAAATTACTCATTTAGAAGCCAAAAGGTTAAAAATGAAAGACTTTATGGAAAATAGGCTTTGAGCAACGGGCTAAACTTTTCGAACAGGTCTTTTAATGATTTGTGCACAAAGAGGACTATGAGACGCTACGCTTTAGAGAAGTGATCAAACAGCAGAATTGACTTTGTAATTTAGGTTTTGTATTGCCTCATTTTCTTCTCATTTACTTCTCTGTGTTCAAATAAATTTTTAATGATTTATGCAAAAAGAGGGCTAGAAACACTGCGCTTTAGAGGCAGTGATAAAAGTACAACTCATAAAAAAGCCCGCCCTGTTATACACAGCGCGGGCTTTTAAATGTTAAAGCAGTCGCTTAAAACAATGCGTTAGCTTTGTTAACGATGTTTTCTACGGTAAAGCCGAAGAATTCAAATAGCTCGTTAGCTGGTGCCGACTCGCCAAAGGTGGTCATACCGACTACGGCGCCATTTAGACCTACGTACTTGTACCAGTAATCAGCAATACCCGCTTCAATCGCTACGCGACGTGAAACGCTTGCTGGTAATACGCTTTCTTTGTACTCAGGCGATTGATCTTCAAACGCATCAGTACACGGCATAGATACAACACGTACCTTTTTACCCTGCGCACGTAGCTCTTTCGCAGAGTCTTGCGCTAGTTGTACTTCAGAGCCGGTAGCAATAAGAATAAGCTCTGGGTTGCCGTCACAACTTAGGATGTAACCACCCTTTTTAACGTCGCTTAATTGCTGTGCATCACGTGCTTGTTGCTCTAAGCCTTGGCGAGTAAAGATTAATGATGTAGGACCGTCTTTACGTTCAATAGCTTGTTGCCATGCAATTGCCGACTCAACTTGGTCACATGGGCGCCAGTTGTAAAGGTTAGGCGTTAAACGCATGCTGGCAATTTGCTCTACTGGTTGGTGAGTTGGACCATCTTCACCTAAACCAATTGAATCGTGCGTGTATACAAAAATGCTTGGTTGCTTCATTAATGCAGCCATACGAACCGCATTGCGTGCGTATTCCATAAACATTAAGAACGTTGCACCGTAAGGGATAAAGCCCTTATGAAGTGCAATACCGTTCATAATGGCCGACATACCAAACTCACGCACACCGTAGTAAACGTAGTTACCACTTGCATCGTCTGCCGTTAAGCCTTTAGAGCCATCCCAAATTGTTAAGTTTGAACCTGCTAAATCGGCAGAGCCACCCATAAACTCAGGTAGTAACGGACCAAATGCGTTTAATGCATTTTGTGATGCCTTACGCGATGCTGGATTTGCTGGGTTCGCTTGTAACTGCTCAATATACGCTTGTGACTTTTCAGCCCAATCAGCAGGTAAATCTGAATTTGTACGGCGTTTGTATTCTGCTGCTAGCTCTGGGAATGCTTGCTCGTATGCGGCAAATTTCTCATCCCAGCTTGCTTCAAGCTGTTGGCCTTTTTCTTTGTTATCCCACTGTGCGTAAATGTCAGCAGGGATTTCAAATGCATCACCCGTCCAACCTAAGAACTCACGAGATGCTTTAATTTCGTCATCACCTAGTGGTGCGCCATGACAGTCGTGGCTACCTGATTTATTAGGTGAGCCATATCCAATTACTGTTTTACAACAAATTAGCGTTGGTTTGTCGGTCACGCTTTTGGCTTCGCTAATTGCAGCACTTACAGCATCGCTGTCGTGGCCATCAACGTCGCTAATTACATGCCAGCCGTATGCTTTAAAACGTGCTGGTGTGTCATCGCTAAACCAGCCTTCAACTTCACCGTCGATTGAAATGCCGTTGTCATCCCAAAATGCCACTAACTTGCCTAGGCCTAATGTGCCAGCAAGCGAACAGGCTTCATGAGAAATACCTTCCATTAAACAACCATCACCCATAAATGCGTAAGTGTGGTGATCAACAATGTCATGGCCTTCACGGTTAAATTGAGCGGCTAATGCTTTTTCAGCAATTGCCATACCTACGGCATTTGTGATCCCTTGACCTAATGGACCCGTAGTGGTCTCAATTCCTGGCGCGTATCCATATTCTGGGTGGCCTGGTGTTTTAGAGTGCATTTGGCGGAAGTTTTTAATTTCGTCCAGTGGTAAATCATAACCACTTAAATGCAATAGAGAATAAATTAGCATTGAACCGTGACCATTTGAGAGTATAAATCGATCTCGGTCAGCCCACTCTGGATTTGTTGGGTTATGTTTTAGATAATCGCGCCATAATACTTCTGCGATATCAGCCATGCCCATAGGGGCTCCAGGGTGACCAGATTTGGCCTTTTGTACTGCGTCCATTGACAAGACGCGAATAGCATTTGCAAGTTCTTTGCGAGATGGCATGAATTCTCCTACCTTTATATGTATTTGCGCGGGTATTTATATACCTCCATTCTTACTTATTGTAGGGGCTGTGTGCAATTAAAAACCCATAAAAATAGGACATTATGAATATTTTTTAAGAACCTTTTACTATTATATATTTTATTTAGACGTCTAGGCGTAAAAAAACTATGCAAGTTCACTTGTTTTAGATAAAATACGCGCCTTAATTTTTTAGCGCTAATACCGACGTTTGTGAAGCGCAATATTTGTGAGCATAATTACAATGGCAAAACATTTATTTACTTCTGAATCTGTTTCTGAAGGTCATCCGGATAAAATCGCCGATCAAATTTCTGATGCGGTACTTGATGCTATCCTAGAGCAAGACTCTCATGCCCGTGTAGCGTGTGAAACTTACGTTAAAACCGGTATGGTTATGGTTGGTGGTGAAATCACTACTAGCGCATGGGTTGATATCGAAGAAATTACACGTAAAACAGTACGTGAAATTGGTTACACACACTCAGATATGGGCTTTGATGCCGATTCGTGTGCAATTTTAAACACTATTGGTAAACAGTCTCCAGACATTAACCAAGGTGTTGACCGTACAAGCCCTGAAGAGCAAGGCGCTGGCGACCAAGGCTTAATGTTTGGTTACGCATGTAACGAAACTGAAGTGTTAATGCCTGCTCCAATTACTTATTCTCACCGTTTAGTGCAGCGTCAAGCTGAGGTTCGTAAAAGCGGCGAGCTTAACTGGTTACGTCCAGATGCAAAATCACAAGTTACATTTGCATACGAAAATGGCAAGCCAGTAGGTATTGATGCCGTTGTACTTTCTACTCAGCATAGCGAAGATGTATCGCAAAATGACTTAGTAGAAGCGGTAATGGAAACAATTATTAAGCCAGTACTTCCTGCTGAGCTTATTACTAGCGCAACTAAATTTTTCATTAACCCAACGGGTCGTTTTGTTATTGGTGGCCCAATGGGTGACTGTGGTTTAACTGGTCGTAAAATCATTGTAGATACATACGGTGGCATGGCTCGTCACGGTGGTGGTGCTTTCTCTGGTAAAGATCCATCAAAAGTTGACCGCTCAGCGGCTTATGCTGCACGTTACGTTGCTAAAAACATTGTTGCTGCAGGCCTTGCTGATAAGTGTGAACTTCAAGTGTCTTACGCTATTGGTGTTGCAGAGCCTACTTCTATCAGTGTTGAAACATTTGGCACAGGTAAATTAGAAGAAGCGCGTTTAATTGAACTTATTCGTGAACACTTTGACTTACGCCCTTACGGTCTAATTCAAATGCTTGACCTTGAGCGCCCTATTTATCTTCCAACAGCGGCTTACGGCCACTTTGGTCGTGACGAATTCCCATGGGAACGCACAGATAAAGCAGACGCACTTCGCGCAGCAGCTGGTCTATAAGCCACTTAGCTAATATTTAAACGGCCCTTTTTAGGGCCGTTTTGCTATGTGTACTAAGTTAGTCGTAAAACAGTCTCGAACTGTTTAACATTTTAGGTATATACTCTGCTTATACAATAAAGCGTATTAGGGATAAAAAATGGCCGACAATTTTCGTGTTATATTTGTAGGACTTGCAGAAGGTGCAGACAGCCAAGCAGTGACCACTGCACTGACAGAAAAGCTGAAAACCTCGCCAGAAAAAGTGGCTGCTTTTTTTGATGGCAAACCGTTATTTGCCCCTTGCCCCAAAGATAAAGCACTCAAGCAAGCTAAGTTACTTTCAACGCTGGGGATTAAAAGCAAACTTCAGCAAGCTGCGGCTACACAAACGGCACCTCAAACAGCTTACGACAGCCAGCGAGATCAGCGCTTATTTGACGCCCTAGATTACATTACCAGTAGCCTAATTCGCCTTGAAGAAAAACTAGAAGATATTGAGCAACGCCTCCCTGAAGTTGAATTATCATTACCTGATGAAAATAATGAAGTATGGGAAGATGACGATTTAATGCTTGATGAGCCCCTCTCTACTGAGCCCAAAAAACGCGGCAACCTTGTTTTATATTCGCTGATTTCTACAGCCGTAATATTGCTTATTGTACTTGCTATGTACTTATTATTTCCTAATTTATTCTCTTTTTAATTACGGTTAAGTTATTTAATGAGTAATAATCGCGCACAAATAAGACACGATATTCGTAAAGCACGTAATAACCTATCAAAAAAACAGCAAGAATTAGCCGCCGAATCGCTTAAAGTGAATTTTATTCAACACTTAAAAAGCATAAATTCGGCCAAAAAAAGTCATATCGCGCTTTATTTAAGTAATGATGGAGAATTAGATACCTCATTGTTAATTAATGAATTATGGAACACTGACCAAGCTATTTACTTGCCCGTAATTCATCCATTTAATGGGGCTAATTTACTATTTCAACGCTATGAAAAAAACTCACCCATGAGAGCAAATCGCTATGGTATCTTGGAGCCTAAGTTGAACTGCTCTCAAATATGCCCCTTACCTGAGCTTGATTACGTTCTAATGCCATTAGTGGCATTTGATAAATTTGGTAATCGCCTTGGAATGGGAGGTGGGTTTTACGATAGAACATTGGCACGTTTATACGAACAACACTGGCAACAACCGCAACTTATTGGCCTCGCACATGCGTGCCAACAAGTCGATGAGTTACCGATTGAATCGTGGGATGTACCACTAAAAACGATCATAACACCCGATAAAACCTACTGTTGGTAACAACTAACCTTGTAAACTAACAGCCTATTTTGACACCAATGAGCAGACAACAATGACACAAGATGAATTAAAAAAAGCAGCTGCGTGGGCTGCACTCGAGTTTGTAAAAGAAAACACCATAGTAGGTGTAGGTACAGGCTCAACCGTTAATCACTTTATTGATGCCCTAGGCACAGTTAAAGACACCATCGTTGGTGCAGTATCAAGTTCAGAAGCATCTACAGCGCGCTTAAAAGAGCTTGGCATAGAAGTGTTTGAGCTTAACGATGTAGCAGCACTTGATGTATACGTTGATGGCGCAGATGAAATTAACGCCTTAAATGAAATGATCAAAGGCGGCGGTGCGGCGCTTACCCGCGAAAAAATAGTGGCAGCTGTAGCAAAACAGTTTGTATGTATTGTTGATGATACAAAACTAGTCGATACCTTAGGAGACTTCCCTCTTCCGGTTGAAGTTATTCCGATGGCACGTAGCTACGTTGCCCGTGAATTATTAAAACTAGGTGGTGACCCAGTTTATCGCCAAGGTGTAGTAACCGATAACGGCAACGTTATTTTAGATGTACATAATTTAAAAATTACCCATGCTAAACAGCTTGAAACACAAATAAATCAAATTGTTGGCGTAGTCACCAACGGCCTATTTGCAGAGCGCGGTGCTGATAAAGTAATTATCGGCACTAAAAATGGGCCACAAATTAAATAGGATATGGTTATGAGTAAGGTATCGTTAGCAAAAGACAAAATTAAAATTCTCTTGCTTGAAGGTGTTCACCAAAGCGCTGTTGAAACGCTAAAACGTAACGGTTATAGCAATATTGACTACGTTAAAACATCGTTGCCAGAGGACGAACTTATAGAGCGCATTAAAGATGTGCACTTTGTAGGGCTTCGTTCTCGTACTCATATTAACGAATCTGTATTAAACGCAGCTGAAAAGCTAGTTGCTGTAGGTTGTTTTTGTATTGGCACAAACCAAGTAGATTTAAACGCAGCGCGTGAGCGTGGTATTGCGGTATTTAATGCACCGTTTTCAAATACTCGCTCTGTAGCTGAGCTTGTACTTGGTGAAATATTGCTGTTATTACGTGGTATTCCACAGCGTAATGCCGCTGCCCATCGTGGCGGCTGGTTAAAAACAGCTAATGGCTCGTTTGAAGCACGCGGCAAAACCTTAGGTATTATTGGTTACGGTCACATTGGTACTCAGCTGGGTATTATGGCTGAAAATATTGGTATGAACGTGGAGTATTACGATATTGAAGACAAACTATCTTTAGGTAATGCTACACAAGTACATAACTTAACGCAGCTGTTGCAACGCGCTGATATTATTAGCTTACATGTTCCAGAGACACCGCAAACTAAAAACCTAATTGGTACAGCAGAGCTTGCAGTGATGAAGCAAGGGTCTATTTTAATTAATGCTTCTCGCGGTACTGTGGTTGACATTGACGCCCTAGCTGAAGCACTAACAGAGAAGAAACTTAGCGGTGCAGCCATTGATGTATTCCCAGTTGAGCCTAAATCAAACGATGAAGAGTTTATTTCGCCACTACGTGAATTCGACAACGTTATTTTAACGCCGCACATTGGGGGTTCTACTCAAGAAGCACAGGAAAACATTGGTATTGAAGTAGCAGGTAAACTCGCTAAGTACTCAGATAATGGCTCAACCATTACTGCAGTTAACTTCCCTGAAGTATCATTGCCAGAACTTGCCAACCGTAGCCGCTTGTTACACGTGCATCACAACCGCCCTGGCGTGCTAACGCAAATTAACCAAGCGTTTGCTCAGCACGGTATTAATATTGCCGCGCAGTACTTACAAACGGATGAAGCGATTGGTTACGTGGTTATTGACGTAGATACCGTTCAATCTGAAGTAGCACTAAAAGAACTTAGTGCCGTTGAGGGCACAATTAGAGCTCGTATTCTTCACTAAATAATCAGCTATCAGCTATCAGCTATAA
>NZ_PNDJ01000086.1:0-12706 GCF_005887255.1 Pseudoalteromonas sp. S1609
ATAGTATTATAAGTATCTGAGATTATTTAGGATCTAACCTAAGTGACTAATTATTTTGTTACTACCTCTAAAAGCGCAGCGTCTCTTAGCCCTCTTTGTGTATAATTTTCTTAAAGATCTTATTGAACTGAGAGAGGCGAATGAGGAGTAAATGAGGAAACATTAACGATTAAGCCCCTTATTAATGAAAGCTTTCTGTTTTTATCACTTCCTCTAAAGCGCAGCGTCTCTTAGCCCTCTTTGTGTATAATTTTCTTAAAGATCTAATTGAACTGAGAGAAGGGAATGAGAAATAAATGAGAAAATAAAGCCACTAACCTAAGTGATTAATTTTTTTTTCACCACTTCCCAAAGCGTAGCGTCTCATTACTAAAACCTAAAACCTAAAACCTAAAACCTGTTTTAAAGACAAAAAAAGACCCAGAGCTATAAGGAACTCTGGGTTATAGAGGGGCTCATATGTGAGCCCTGCGCTAACTAAAGACACTTTCAGATTCTTAGGGAGAAGAAGAAAGTTATTTAAGTATAGTCAAAAGCTTCAAAAATACACATTTTTGCTCATTTTTTATACTGCAATAATTACAGTGGGTTACAATTGTTATGCACACTTAAGTTAGAGTTTACTCCCAGTTTATTAACTGCGTGTTTTGCACCAAATCTCTAGGTAGTGAGTTTTTTACCTTATTTTTTTGCCATTTTCCTAAACCAATAGGGCAACCACATAAGGTTAGGATCACTTCGCCAGTTGCCTTAACAACTTCATCCAAACGAATGTCTTTGCCATTAAAGTAATCACTGGCCTGCTGATTGTTTAGTTCCAGTAAATTGCTTTTACATTGCTTACCAAATACGGTGGCAAATTCATGGGCGAGGCGCACCCCATTTTTATGAATAACGCCTACCTGAATACCTAATCGAGCATATTTAATTTTGTTTTGTATCGCTTCAAATTCATCTGGAAACAGCCAAAGCTCTTTGTCACGCTGCATTAATGTGCCTGGTAGACTCGTTAAACCAAATTGCTTTTTGAGAGAGCTCATAAACGCACTTTGCTGTTTACTATCAAAGTCACTAAAAGGGAATACACCTTTTTTAACTTTTAGATTTTGGTTTTCGCAGCTGCTGTGCTTTTTAAATTTAGCAATAAAAAAGCCTTCGCTGTCGAAGGTTTGCGGCCAAACATGTAAGTAACCCTCGTCTGTAGTGGCTTTTTCTGCGCCAGGGAAAAGATCATTTAAAGGCTCTGGCTTAATGTACTCACCAAATTCTTCTAGCAATGCATCACACACTTGCTGGTTTTCGAGAGGGGTTAATGTACAGGTTGAATACACCAGTGTGCCGCCAGGTTTAAGTGCATAAAATGCACTTTTAATCAGCTCTTTTTGTACTTGGGCAATGGTAATGTTCGATTCGATAGACCAATTTTTTAATGCATCGCTGTCTTTACGAACTGTGCCTTCACCTGAACAGGGCGCATCAAGCAAAATACTATCAAAGCATTCAAACATATAATTACCAAATACCACGCCATCAAAATGCGATAACGCACAATTACCAACACCCATGCGCTTTAGCGTGGCACTAAGTACTTTTAAGCGCGATGACGACAGCTCATTTGCAACCAATACACCTTGATTGTTCATTAGTGCAGCCAGTTGTGAGGTTTTAGAACCCGGTGCCGAGGCCATATCGAGTACTGTGTTACTGGCTTTAATACTTTGCTTTAGTGCCATTGGCGGCAACATTGAGCTTGCTTCTTGTACGTACATTGCGCCGCTTAAGTGTAAGTCGGTATTACCTAGCGCTAAATTTTGCTCTTCATCGTTTGGGCGCTCTAGCCAAAAACCTTCATCGCACCATGGAATAGTAATGAGTTGCCAATTTTTTTGAGCTGCGTGGCGTTTAAATTCTTCAACACTCATTTTTAATGTATTAACGCGAACGGACTTACGTAAAGGCCGACGACAGGCATTTAAAAAATCATCTAACGTAAGGTGATCAGGCAGGTAAGTTTTTACGTCATCAATAAATTGCTCTGGAATATAAGTGTTAGCGTCCACGATTTGGCTCATACAATAAAATTTAAAGCCGGATAATAGCATTTTTGACGATTTTTTTCAGTGTTAAAGCCGAAATAGTAGCACCTTGAAAGTGTCGACACCTTATTGTGTAAAACGTATTTAATACTAAAAATTATTATACTTTTAGCTAATGCTGTCGACAATTTGATGGTTTTTTACTCATTCTTAGTGCTTTTAGGGTTGACACTGTTAGCTAATAAGCACATAGTTAACCCATAAATTGTCGACAATATAAAAATACTTTATGACACAGCACTTTTTAAACGACACTGCAGTTACAACCGCTTCCGATAAAGTGTTTGTAGATATGCGCCGCGAAATTGTAGAAGGCAGCATTGCACAAGGCAGTAAAATATCAGAGCCAGAGCTTGCAAAGCGTTATGGTGTAAGCCGTGCAACCCTTAGAGAGGCATTAAACCGTTTAGAAAGTTGTTACTTAGTTGAGCGCAAAGCCAATATAGGTTGTCGTGTTGTGGCATTAACCGCAGAGCGTTTAATTGAGGTGTATCAAGTGCGCAGTGCCCTTGAAGGACTTGCATGTAGGTTAGCTGCCGACAATATGGAACCAGATGAAGTTCAAGGCTTGAAACAATTACTCAACCAGCATTTGCACACTCAGCGTGTTAAAGAAGGTGAGTCGTACTATCAAGAAGCAGGCGACTTAGACTTTCATTATCGCATAATCAAAGGCAGTAAAAACGCTCACTTAATTCATTTGTTATGCCACGACCTATACCAGTTAATAAGAATGTATCGTGTGCAAATGGGCATGGTTGGGCCACGCGTATCGAAAGCGTTTGACGAACATTTAGCCATTATTAACGCTATAGAAAATCATGATGGTGAGCTCGCTGAAATGCTAATGAAGCGCCATATCAGTGCTTCCCAAGCAAATATACAAACAAAATTTGATGGATATCAATCAGTACAAGCTACTCAAAATGAAATGGCTAACTAGATTCTGTTGATCTTTGCGGATTAAATTTCGAAAGGTCAATAGACCCTAATACAGATGTAACATTATTAAAAAATACTAAGCTGCCAAAGAGCAGCCCCGTTCAAAGTTAGGAGAAGGTAATGTCAGCAGGATTAAAATTTAAACAGGCAATTGCAAATAACCACCCGTTACAAGTTGTGGGTACTATTAACGCGTATACCGCAATGATGGCCGAAAAAATGGGTCATCAGGCTATTTACTTATCGGGTGCAGGTGTGGCTAATGCCTCATTTGGTATGCCAGATTTAGGCATGACTAGCCTTGATAATGTGCTTGAAGATATTCGCCGTATTACCGGTGCTAGCGATTTACCATTATTAGTTGATGCCGATACAGGCTGGGGCGGAGCATTTAATATTGCCCGTACCGTTAAAGAAATGACCAAAGCGGGTGCAGCAGGCTTTCATATTGAAGACCAAGTAGCACAAAAGCGTTGTGGTCACCGTCCTAATAAAGAAATAGTTACCCAAGCTGAAATGGTTGACCGCATTAAAGCCGCAGTAGATGCAAAAACTGATAGCGATTTTTACATTATGGCGCGTACTGATGCATTTCAAAAAGAAGGCTTAAATGCAGCAATAGACCGCGCAGCAGCCTGTGTTGAAGCCGGTGCCGATGCCATTTTTGCAGAAGCCGTTCACGACCTTGCTGATTACCAAGCATTTAGCAAAGCGATTAATGTGCCGATTTTAGCCAACATTACCGAGTTTGGCCAAACCCCAATTTATACCAAAGAGCAGTTAAGCGATGTGGGTGTAGAAATGGTGCTTTACCCACTAAGTGCATTTAGAGCTATGAATAAAGCGGCACTCAATGTTTACTCGGCTATTTTGAATGAAGGGTCGCAACAAAGCCAAATTGAAAACATGCAAACGCGTGCAGAGCTTTATGACTTTTTAGATTATCACTCGTACGAAAACACGCTAGATAACCTTTTTTCAGCAAAATCTGACAAATAATAAAAAATTTAACAGGAGACAAATCATGGTAGATAAAGCATTAGGTGGCGCAGGCTTACGTGGCCAAGTAGCAGGACAAACAGCATTATGTACAGTAGGGCAAACAGGCTCAGGTTTAACTTACTGTGGTTACGACATTAGCGAACTGGCTGAAAAAGCGCAGTTTGAAGAAGTGTCGTTTTTACTTTCTCGCGGCGAGTTACCAACCACAACAGAGCTGGCAGAGTACAAAGCTAAACTTAAAAGCTTACGCGGTTTACCTGAAGCACTAAAAACAGTGCTTGAGAACATTCCTAAAGACGCACACCCAATGGATGTAATGCGTACCGGTTGTTCTATGCTAGGTAACCTTGAAATGGAAAATGACTTTAGCGAAGCAAACGATGCGATTGACCGCATGGTGGCAATTTTCCCAAGTATTATTTGTTACTGGTATCGTTTTACTCATGACGGTGTTCGTATTGAAACACAAACTGATGATGACTCAGTAGGCGCACACTTTTTAACGCTATTACATGATAAAGCACCAAGCGAGTTATTTGCACAAGTGATGAATGTTTCACTAATTTTGTACGCAGAGCATGAGTTTAATGCATCTACCTTTACCGGTCGTGTGTGTGCATCAACGCTTTCTGATATTCACTCATGTGTTACTGGTGCAATTGGTACCTTACGTGGCCCACTGCATGGTGGTGCAAACGAAGCCGCAATGGATATGATTGAAAGTTTTACTAGTGCTGATCAAGCTGAAGACGCGCTAATGGGCATGCTTGAGCGTAAAGATAAAATTATGGGCTTTGGTCACGCTATTTACCGTGAGTCGGATCCGCGTAATGTAATTATTAAAAAATGGTCTGAAAAATTAGCCGCAGAAGTGGGTGACGATGTGCTTTACCCAGTATCAGTTCGCTGTGAAGAAGTAATGTGGCGTGAGAAGAAGTTATTCTGTAATGCTGACTTTTTCCATGCATCGGCTTACCACTTTATGGGTATTCCTACTAAGTTATTTACGCCTATCTTTGTAATGAGCCGAGTAACCGGTTGGACAGCACACGTAAAAGAGCAACGTGCAAATAACCGTATAATTCGCCCAAGTGCCGATTACACCGGGCCAGATGCGCGCAGCTACACGCCAATTGAATCAAGATAAACATATAGTCCATACAAAAGGTGAGTTACCAACTCACCTTTTACGGCTTTAGCAAATTATGCAAACAATATACCTTCAAATCTAAAGCCTGTCTTGATTAACCCCGTCACCAAATTAGCGAATTTATTATGACCATTATTAATAACACTCAATACCGTAAGCCATTACCAGGCTCAAATGTAGATTACTACGATACCCAGGCCGCAGTAGATGCCATTAAACCAGGTGCTTACGCCACACTGCCTTACAGTTCGCGGGTATTTGCCGAAAACTTAGTACGCCGTTGTGAACCCGATATGCTAACCGATGCGCTTAGCCAAATTATTGAGCGCAAGCAAGACCTAGATTTCCCATGGTATCCGGCACGCGTTGTATGTCACGATATTTTAGGGCAAACCGCTTTAGTTGATTTAGCGGGTCTGCGCGACGCTATTGCTGCAAAAGGCGGCGATCCTGCAAAAGTAAATCCGGTTGTGCCAACACAATTAATTGTCGATCACTCGTTAGCGGTAGAGCATGCAGGCTTTGACCCTGAAGCGTTTGAGAAAAACCGCGCGATTGAAGATAGACGTAACGATGATCGTTTTCATTTTATAAACTGGACAAAAACTGCGTTTAAAAATATTGATGTGATCCCACCGGGCAATGGCATCATGCATCAAATTAACCTTGAAAAAATGTCGCCGGTTATTCAAAACCGTGATGGTATTGCGTTCCCAGACACTTTAGTAGGTACCGACAGCCATACACCGCATGTTGATGCGTTAGGTGTTATTGCTGTTGGCGTGGGCGGTCTTGAAGCCGAAAGTGTAATGCTCGGGCGCGCATCGTACATTCGTTTACCCGATATTGTTGGCGTAGAGCTTACCGGTAAACGCCAACCGGGCATTACTGCAACCGATATTGTATTGGCTATTACCGAATTTTTACGCGAGCAACGTGTGGTATCGACTTACCTCGAGTTTTACGGTGAAGGGGCTGATGCACTAACCCTTGGTGATAGAGCGACTATTTCGAACATGACCCCAGAATTTGGCGCAACCGCGGCTATGTTCTACATTGACGATAAAACTATTGATTACTTACGTTTAACAGGTCGTGATGAAGAGCAAATTGCCCTTGTAGAAAACTACGCTAAAACAGCAGGGCTATGGAGCGACAGCTTAAAAACAGCGCATTACGATCGTGTACTTAAATTTGATTTATCAAGTGTAGGGCGCAACATTGCAGGGCCTTCAAATCCGCACCGTCGTGTATCTACTAGCGACTTAGCTAAAGAAGGTATTTCGGGCGTTGTTGAAAACGAAGAAGGCTTAATGCCAGATGGCGCGTGTATTATTGCCGCTATTACTAGTTGTACTAATACCAGTAACCCACGTAATGTAATTGCTGCAGGTTTATTGGCGCGTAACGCCAATGCAAAAGGTTTAATGCGTAAACCTTGGGTTAAAACCTCATTGGCACCGGGTTCTAAAGCAGTGCAATCGTACCTTGAAGATGCAAACTTATTACCAGAGCTAGAGCAACTTGGTTTTGGTATTGTTGGTTTTGCCTGTACCACCTGTAACGGGATGAGTGGTGCACTAGATCCTAAAATTCAACAAGAAGTCATTGATCGCGATTTATACGCAACAGCGGTGCTTTCGGGTAACCGTAACTTTGATGGTCGTATTCATCCGTATGCTAAGCAAGCATTTTTAGCGTCTCCACCGCTTGTGGTTGCTTATGCAATTGCCGGTACCATCCGTTTTGATATAGAAAAAGATATCCTCGGTAAAGATCAGCAAGGTAACGATGTAACCTTAAAAGATTTATGGCCATCTGATGAAGAAATAGATGCAGTGATCAAGCAAAGTGTTAAGCCTGAGCAGTTTAGAAAAGTATACGAGCCAATGTTTAACTTAACCGTTGATTACGGCGAAGATAACGACCCATTATACGATTGGCGCCCTGAAAGTACGTATATTCGTCGCCCTCCTTATTGGGAAGGTGCATTAGCAGGCGAGCGCAGTATGAGTGGTATGCGTGCATTAGCGGTACTTGGCGATAACATTACCACCGATCATTTATCTCCTTCTAATGCAATTATGGCAAGCAGCGCTGCAGGTGAATACTTAACTAAAATGAACGTGCCAGAAGAAGACTTTAACTCATATGCAACGCACCGAGGCGATCACCTAACCGCACAACGAGCCACGTTTGCAAACCCTAAACTATTGAATGAAATGGTATTGGATGAAAACGGTGAAGTGAAGCAAGGATCGTACGCGCGCATAGAGCCAGAAGGTGAAAACACGCGTATGTGGGAAGCCATCGAAACCTACATGCAACGTAAACAACCGCTTATTATTGTTGCCGGTGCCGATTATGGCCAAGGTTCGTCGCGCGATTGGGCGGCAAAAGGTGTTAGGCTTGCTGGTGTTCAGGTTATTGCAGCTGAAGGGTTTGAGCGTATTCACCGTACTAACTTAATTGGTATGGGTGTGCTACCACTGGAGTTTGCTGCAGGTACAACCCGCAAAACACTAAATTTAGATGGTAGTGAAAGCTATGATGTTAAGGGCGAACCAGCACCAGGGGCAACTTTAGAATTAGTGATTACCCGTAAAAATGGTGAAGTAGTCACTGTGCCAATGAAATGCAGATTAGATACGCAAGAAGAGCTCTCTATATATGCTGCGGGTGGTGTGTTACAACGCTTTGCGCAAGACTTTTTAGAAGCAACACAAGCATCATAAGGACATAAAACAGATGTTTAAACCACAAATTAAAGTGCCAGCGACTTACATGCGCGGCGGCACCAGTAAAGGCGTGTTTTTTAATTTAACTGACTTACCTGCACCTGCCCAAGTGGTAGGTGAGGCGCGCGATAGCTTATTATTGCGCGTTATTGGTAGCCCCGATCCTTATGGTAAACAAACTGATGGTATGGGTGGCGCAACCTCAAGCACCAGTAAAACCGTTATTTTAAGTAAAAGTGAGCAACCCGATCACGATGTTGATTACTTATTTGGTCAAGTCGCGATTGATAAAGCGTTTGTAGATTGGAGTGGCAACTGCGGTAATTTAACCTCTGCTGTAGGCGCATTTGCCATCAGTAATGGTTTAGTTGATAAAGGTAGAGTGCCTGATAATGGCATTGCTATTGTGCGTGTATGGCAGGCTAACATTAAAAAAAGTATTTTAGTGCATGTGGCTATGACCAATGGTGAAGTGCAAGAAACTGGTGATTTTGAGTTAGATGGTGTTACCTTTCCTGCTGCTGAAGTAAAGCTGGAATTTATTGACCCTGCTGATGGTGATGGCGCGTTATTCCCGACAGGTAATGTGGTTGATGATTTAGAAGTTCCAGGCGTAGGCACGTTAAAAGCAACCATGATCAATGCTGGTATTCCGACTATTTTTATAAATGCAGCGGATATTGGTTACACTGGTACAGAGTTGCAAGGTGATATTAATAGCGATAATGCGGCGTTAACTATGTTAGAAAGCATTCGTGCCCATGGTGCAGTGAAAATGGGCTTAATTAATAATATTAATGAAGCACAAGCACGTCAACACACACCTAAAGTGGCATTTGTTGCTCCAGCAAAAGACTATACAGCCTCAAGTGGTAAGCACATAAATGCCAGCGACATAAGTATATTGGTTCGCGCGATGTCGATGGGCAAGTTACATCATGCAATGATGGGTACAGCAGCCGTTGCTATTGGCACAGCAGCCGCGATAAAAGGCACCTTAGTTAATGTAGCCGCTGGTGGTGGAGCTATTAATGAAGTTAACTTTGGGCATCCTTCAGGCACATTAAAAGTGGGAGCAGAGGCGGTGGTTACAAATGGCCAATGGCAGGTTAGCAAAGCCAGTATGAGCCGCAGCGCGCGTGTGTTAATGGAAGGCTGGGTAAGAGCGCCATTTGATTTTTAAACATTGTATAATAGCTGATGGCTTTGAGAGCATCAGCTTTATAGTTACCATGTAGTTTAAAATAAATCGTTAATTACCCTAGGTTATAGCACTGTTGTTTTTTATGAGCGATAAAACGTTCAAAAGTATTGTTTTTACGCATAATGGCAATTTCATCGTTGATGTCAGCTAAAATAGATTGCCAATTAGATGTATCTTTACTTACTGAAAAATGCAGATTTTTGTACTCAATACTTGGTGATAATGCAACGAGTGCATTTAGCATCACTTTTTTATCTCTATTTGATAAAGGTGACTTGTAAACGCTGGCTTTAAGTACTTCTAAATCGGCAACAATAAGCTCGACGCGACCGTTTAAAAGCAAGTGAATGAGTTGATACTCACTGTTTGCAACAATGGTTTTTACTTTGCCTTGGCTAATCAGTTCATCGAGTTCGTCACTATTTTTATATGAGCGAACTACGCCCATAACCCGATTTTTTACAGAGTTAATACTGCCATCGTAGTCAATGGTGTGATCTTTAAGTGCAACAAACGATAAATCGCCACCTGGAATAGGTTCTGATAGCGCTAATAACTGATTGCGTGTTTTGGTTAAAATATTTTCAGATATGACGTCGTTGGCAATATAGTACTCAGGGAATAATATATCGGCTTTGCCTAGCTCTGCTTCACGAACTGCACGCGCCCAAGGGTAAAACTCAATATGAACGCCATAACCACGCTTAACCAGCATGCTAACTGTAAGCTGGTAAAGCCAGCCTTTATTGCATAGGTTATCGTCTATATAAGGAGGCCAGTTGAGTGTAACTAAACGAAGTACGGTATCAGCATTTAGATTATAGCCATAACCACTTTTATATTTTTTACCTGGAAGAGTAATATTTTTATCGTCAACATTGTAGGTTACAGGCGCAGGATCTGCGTAAGTAAAGAAGGATAAAAGTAAGGCAACGACTAAAAATATTCTCATAAGGATAATGCATTTTTATATGTGCACTTAAGTTTAGTGGGTTATCTGGAATAAACAACTTAAATGTTCTCAGTATTCAAACAATATAAGTATAGCCTTAAAAAGCGATAGCTATTAATATACAAAAATAAGTAACTTAACTTAAATATGACACAATACCGATTTTTAAAAATGATCATTCTATCGTATTAAATGGCACACTTACTGCGTAAAGTTATTTATATAGAATAACTATATGTTATAGCTTTCGTCTTGTTATTACGTTATTTTCAGGCGCCATAATAGAACACTAATTTAATGCAATTGGTATGATAATTATAGGTGTTTTTACTAGAGGGAACTTTTATGGCTAATAAGCCAATAAGTGAAGATAATCCGTTTGCTAATTTATCTGATGTGCAGTGTGAGCATATCCAAAATTGGTATCAAAAACATATTTCTTTAACTTTAACCAACTTGCTTAAAGGTAGTAAGTCTGGTCAAGTAATAGAAAGTAAATTAGAGCAGGCGTTAAACGAAGCATTAATAAACAGTAAACAAACCATAACCTATACAGGTGATGATAGTTCGCCTATAAAATTACAAAATGCCAGTGTATTGGCAGAGCTCAAAGATACACGTAATTTGTTTCATGGTGCGCAAGTCAAAATAAATAAATTAGAACAAAAAATAACAACAAGTGCTGACGAAATACAATTACTAGAGGCTCAAAAAAGCGAACTTCAACTAGAAGTACGCAGTTTAAAGCAACGATTAAACCATGTTTTATCGAGATTAGAGTCACAAGGCGTCTCGTTTCAAAAAAGCCATTATGTTGGTCGTATATTGGTGCATGCTTTACGAGCAAGCTTTGAAAATTGGCAACAAACGCCCTCTGGTGAGTCTTTCAAAAATCATGACTTTTACAAGCTGTTTCCTCGGGTTTTGTACTCAAGTTTACTAAAAGAGATAGAAAAACTGCTAGGTGGGCATGATTATAATGAAATAGAACGCTCGTTGAGTGATTTTGTATTTCAACAAAAGGGTTCTCCAGTTGAGAATTGGCCGGATGAAGACCCGATATACGAGACACGATTAATTAACCAAAAACAGTCAGAACTATTAATTAAGCTACAAAGCCAACATCAGCAAAGAAAGAACTTTACCGCCTATTTAGAAAAACGTCTTGCTAATACTGGGTTTACTCATAAGCACAGTGATTTACTGATGACTTTAGTTGAGTTTGCGACAAATGATGAGAATAGTAAGTTTTCTAGTTACTGCCATTAATTAGCAGTATTTGTTTGGCTAGTCTGCATTAAAGGTGTAATTAGAGGTGATTGTTGAAGCCCAAGTTGCTTTAGCCTAGCTGCAATATTGCCTTGCGTGAGTGCTTGCTTTACCCATTTATACAAGGTGCTTATATCTAGCGTGTGGTTTGGGCGAAGTAATAACTGATGATTATAGGTTTGTGCCACTCTCTCAGACACAAGTAGCAAACGCTTGCTTTTTGGATACTTGCTAAAGTATTGATTTAGGTAAGAACGAGTAACAATAGCGCTATCGCTGCGTTTTTTTAATACTAATTCAATACTTCTTTTATGGCTGCTTAATAAAGTCATTTTATATTCGTTTTCAAGAACTGAGGGGCTACTTTCGTAATTAGCTAACGGATAATGGTAGCCTAAAATACCCACCAAGGTTTTATCTGCTAAGTTATCAAACCAGGCTTGAGACTTGGCAAATTGCTTTAAAGCAATAAATACTTCTGTATCTATGGCTACAACAGGGGAGTTACTAATTACATTGTTTCCCTGTAGCCATCCCCAATCTGGGTTCTCAAAAAAAATCGAATCGAATAGGCCATTTTGGTAATCTTTAAAGCGACGAATGGGTGTGGTTAGTACTAATTCAAAATGATAAGAAGGCTGTATTTTATTTAGCTCGCTTATTAATTCAACGGTAAGACCAGAAGCACGCCCATCAACAATTTCTATATAAGGAGGGAACTCATAGCCACCTACTTTTACCACAGTTTTTGCATGAGCTTCTTCAACTGAAAAACCAAGTAAGGCTAGTAAAATGAGCGTAACAAACTTCATAGTTAAATCCTTCCTTAGCGTGCTTTTGATGTATTAATTTATAAGATAGTCTATTTGTTAACATAGTATGAATTATCAAGCAATAAATTCTAACTTTGCAGGGTGATTAAATGGATGTTACTTGATATTTATTAAGCAAGTGTAGATCGAGTGCGCTTTTTTGGAGTGTTTTTGATATTGGGGGATTACCCAATGTCGGGTGGCGTGGCTTTGCCACTTAACCGACCTACGTTCCCAACAATTAACGTAGGTTGGATAAGCCGGAGGCGTCATCCGACGATGTAGGATAATTCAAAGGCGTCATCCGACGATGTTTAGTCGTTTATTATAAGGAGATTTTTTGTGAGATATCGTCGAAATTATCAACCAGGAGGAACGTATTTTTTTACGGTTAATTTGCAGGATCGTAAAAAATCATTATTGGTTGAGCATATTGATTTATTGCGTGAGGCTGTGCGCTGGGTAAAAATGCATAAACCATTTTATATTGATGCGTGGGTAGTGTTGCCTGATCATATGCATGCAGTGTTAACTTTACCCA
>NZ_PNDJ01000087.1:0-40111 GCF_005887255.1 Pseudoalteromonas sp. S1609
CCTTCGCCGCACTTGCCTTCACCAGCGTCTAATTGATAACCAGCTACCATTTGTTGAAACTCAAATGGATTAGCTTGAACATCAGTACTTGCCATACTTGCGCTGCCAACAACCACTGCGCCTAATGTTAATGCAATTGAGTTTTTCTTTATTGTATTCATTTTTAATTACCTTTTAAACTTGTTGAACATCATTATAAAAGTAGACCGGTATTAAACTAAAAACTTTCAAATTTTCTATTTTTTTTGCAAATAAGTTATTTAACTCTCTATGAACGCTAATAAGCGTTTTATGAATTTATGATTTACAGGTAAACTGGCGCTCCTTTTTTAGTAATACATTAATCACACTATGAAACTTATTTTAGCACCCATGGAAGGTGTCGTTGACTTTAAAATGCGGCAACTACTCACCGACATAGGCGGCTTCGATCTTTGTGTGACCGAATTTATCCGTGTTGTAGATACTTGCCTTCCAGATAAAGTATTCCACCGTTATTGCCCTGAACTTAAAAATGCGGGACTCACTCGTAGCGGTACTCCGGTTCGTATTCAGTTATTAGGCCAAGTAGCCGACGTGTTAGCAGAAAATGCTGTAAAAGCAATTGGCTTAGGCTCTCATGGCATTGATTTAAACTTTGGTTGCCCCGCAAAAACAGTCAATAAAAGCAAAGGCGGTGCTGTATTACTCAAAGATCCAGAACATATGTACTCGATTATAAAAACGGTAAGGGATGCCGTTGATGATGAGTATGAGGTAAGTGCTAAAATTCGCTTAGGTTTTGATGATGATAGTAATAGCCAAGAAATTGTCGATGCCGTTGTTAACGCGGGTGCTAACAGCATTGCAATACATGCAAGAACTAAACGCGATGGCTACAATCCACCCGCCTATTGGGAAAAAATTCCCCCTTTGGTCAAAGATAAAAAAATTGCAGTGGTCGCCAATGGCGAAATTTGGCAAATAGAAGATGCTCTTTTATGCCAAAAACGCAGTGGTTGTCGTGATTTGATGATTGGTCGTGGCGCCCTTTCACATCCTGATCTCGCAAGAAAAATTAAAGCGCAAGTTAATAACGAAAGCTACAACGAGCTCACTTGGGAGAATATTTTACACCATATTATTCATTCATCTATGCACCAAACAGCTAGCAAAGATAATAAATATTTTGCATCTCGAACAAAGCAATGGCTTGGTTATTTAAAACGCCAATATCCACAAGCTGGGCTATTATTTGATGAAATTCGTCGTTTAAAAGCAAAGGATGAGGTAGCCGAAGTATTAAAGAAATATGCGAAAGCGCCACAATTTGATGCAAATCATAACACCTAAACAAATCTAAATAGATAATAGCAGTATCACTACAAATTAACTTAAGGGTTATACTGCTAATGCATCATAAGCAACGACTAAACGATGAAATAGAAAGTGTTAAAGCAACGATATTAGGTTTGCTGTCACAATCGACTCACCCTACACATCAAAACTTGCTCTGCATCCTAACCAATACATCTAATGAAGAATGGCTCGATTTAGCCGCTCAGCAATTAGGTAATGAGTATAATCCGTTAATTGAACGAATGAACAAGCTTGAAGCAGCAATTAGCCAAATGGATATTGGTCAATATGGCTACTGCTGTGACTGTGAAGAAAAAATATCAGAGCAGCGCTTAGAAAGAGACCCTGCTACTCAGCGGTGTGATAAGTGCGCTAAATAGTAGCGCACTTAAGTTTAATTAAGTAATTGCGAAGCAAAACTAAATGATTGTCCTGGATAAAAAATAATATCCTCAACTAATATCCTCGCATCTTCTTCACTAATATTTAAACGTTTTAGTAAATTTAAGCGCGCTTGCGATAATGTCCACGCGTGGTAATGCACCCCAAGATCAGTTTCCATCATCGCTAAATAGAGACGCTTATTTGCAGCCGTTAATTGCTTATTGTTAGCACGTTGAGGTAATAGCATGTAACCCGTTGACCAATCTAAACCTAATACTTGCGTCTCTTTTAAAAATGTTTCGCTAAGCTGCGATACATCAGAGATACCCACCGTTATTTGCTCGGTTGAGCTTTGCATTGTTTTAAATTTACTATCTATAAGGCTTAGCCACTCAAGCGGCGAAAGTACATCATTTGCAAAATAATTTAGTTTACTTTGGTACCACTGGCTGCCATTTGCAAGACCAGACAACCCAATGCTGCCTCTGGGCTTATACTGCGTTAAGTAATTATTTAATACACTCAGAGACTCATTAAGCTCAATAGGTGTGTCAGTACTATTAATTGCTTGCTGCACATAGTGCTTTAAATAATTATGCTCTATTTTATTAAGCTTTAAGTTACTTTGCTCAGCGGCTTGTAGCTGTGATTTAACAAATATCAGCCACTGCTCAATGTTTTTATACTGAGCATCATTTTTAACTATCGAAAGCATGTTTGATAACACATCAGTGTGTGCAGGCCATGCAAAATAACGCTCTGGAAACCGCTCAGCAATCACCAAATAATTTACTTGATGGGTTTGCGCAGAAGATAACTTCATTTGCAGTAGCTGCTGGTAAATAGCGTGGCGACGCGCTAAATATGAATCAGTAAAAGGCAGTTGTTCGTTACTGAGCCCTGTACTGTTTAAGTTCTTTTGTGCACTTAAAGCCGTATTAAGTGATATTAACGCGCTTTGTGCCTCTTCATAAGATGAAAACAAATCAGCTGGCTTTGAGCATGATGCTAAAAGCAAACAAAAGAGCAATGAAATAATAGGCGTTCTGTTCATGTTAATTCCAATAAAAAAAGCCCCAATGGGGCTTTTTAAAAATACTAGAGTACATTAAATATTAAATTTTAACACCGTTGCGAGCGGCTTTATCTTTAATATATGTAGCCCAACCTTTTGCAAATCTACGTGTGGTTGGATCGTCCATAGCTTTAGTAATAGCGGCATGTGCTTGCTTATACTTGCCTTGGTAGTAAAACGCTTCAGCTAGATCTGAATATATAGTACCTTTTTTGTCAGAGCCAAGCTCTAACGCTTTGTTCAAACGAACAACGGCAGCACTAAATTTTTCAGATTGTAGAAGTAATGAACCGGCTTTGCGATAAAGCTCAGCGTCATTATCAAATTTAGCAGCTTCTTCGTAGTACTTAGCAGCCTTCTCTATATCTTTCGAACGATGGTAGTTACTAGCAATCGCACTCATGTTTTGCTTAGTGCGTTTAACTTTTTCTTCTTTAACGGCCTTTTCAAGCGTTACAGCTGCTTTATAAGGAATTTCATTTAAAGAATAGAAATTAGCTAGAACTTTGTATTCAACTTCGTTTTCAAAGTAACCGTTCTTGTAAGCAACTTCCATAGTTGCTAGGCCTTTTTTGTATTCTTCGGTTTGTAAATAATACTTACCTAAGCCTACCCAAGACTTTTTGTCTTCAGGCCATACACGAACGATTTCTTCAGCGACTTTAACCATATTTTGATATTGCTTTTGCTCAAAATAGGCAGCTAATTTAAGTTGATAAGGAGCTTTATTAGGCTCTTTTGCTAACTTAATTGCTTTGTTTGCCGGCTCGAGAACCTCATTAAACTGTTTAAGCTCATAGCTTGCTTGCGCAATACGAGTGTAAACTTTTGGGTCTTCTTCGCCTGTAAAGTCCATCCAATCAGAATATGCTTGCTTTGCAGCATTGTACTGTTCAGTACCTGCATACATGTCACCTAAGGTTTTTAAACCTTGAGCCTGATCGGCAAAGTTTAATACATCTGGTGCAATCGCTGCTTTCATATACTTAATAGCAACTTTGTACTGCTCTTTTTGAGCATACATGCTGCCTAAGTAACGATTAACAGTTGCTTTGTCAAAGTCGTTAGACGGATCTAACTCTTTTAATAAAGCAATTGCACCATCAACATCATCTTCATTATACAAATCAAACGCTTTAATTACTTTTTTACCAGTACGTTCGCCCATGATCTTAGTTTTTGCTTTCTTACGCTCTTCAATTTTCGCGTAATCTGGCGCCGCTAAAACAGGTGCAGTTAATGCCGCACCTGACACAGACATAAGAATTGCAAGTGCAGTTACTTTAGAAAAATTTCTCATTACTCGCCTCCTTAGTTGCCTTGGTTAAGTTTAAAGTCTAGTTGAACTTGTAAACCAACTTGCTTTTGTGGTTTGCCGTCAATTATCTTAGGACGGTATTTCCACTTGCGCAATGCACGTTTAGCTTCACGGTCAAAGATACGTTTTGGATCTGCGTCGATTACATCAACGTCAGTCACACCACCTAACTCATCAATTGTGAATGAAAGTTGAACCCAACCTTCTTTGCCATCACGTGCTGCTTGTGTTGGATATTTTGGTTCAATACGAACGATCGGTGTCGCATCACCATCTCGTCCAAATGCACCTGGACCACTCAGTCCACCAGCCGTGCTTCCCACATCGATGCTTGGCATATTAAACGACAAGCTCGTACTTGGGTTGCTGTTTTCCGGCTGTGGCGGCTGCGGTTTAGGCGGCTGCTTTGGCGGTGGCGGAGGCGGAGGCGGTACACGCTTCCTCTCCTGCACCTTAGATTCAGGCGGATTCGTCATAATTTCGACTATGATCTGCTCTTTTTGTTCCGTATTACGGTCAGCCCCACCAGAGATGAGGTATGCCATGAAGTAGAACAAGCCGAAAGTAACTGCCCCACCTGCAATCAGTGAAAACAGAAAACGAATCATTACTGATCTCCAGCTATTGAAATTCTCAGGTTATCACCTGTCGCTTTAATCTGGTCCATAACTTTAACCACTGTGCCATGTTTTGCTTCTTTATCAGCTTGCAAAATTACAACATCTGTAGGTTGTTCTGCTAATAAACTTTCAATTTTTGCTGAAACACGTTCAACATCAACTTGCTGTTTATCAATCCAGATTGCACCGTCATTACGAATAGCAATAAAAATATTAGCATTTTTTTGCTTCGTAGCTTGGGCAGCTTTTGGTTTATTGACCTCGATACCAGCCTCTTTAACGAACGATGTAGTTACGATAAAGAAAATAAGCATGATAAATACGATGTCAAGCATTGGCGTCATATCTACCGCTGCTTCTTCTTCTTCACGAAAACGTTGTTTACGTGCCATATTTAATTCTCTCTCTAGTGATGAGGCATACTATCTACAAGTTTGGCTTTCACCATTCTCGCTCTTGCCTCAAGGCGTGAGCTAAAGAATACCCCAGATAGTGCCGCAACCATTCCAGCCATTGTTGGGATTGTTGCCATTGATATGCCTGATGCCATTAAACGTGCATTACCTGTACCTTGGGTTGCCATGGTTTCAAAAACCGCGATCATACCCGTAACAGTGCCAAGTAAGCCTATTAAAGGGCATACAGCTACTAATGTTTTAATCAACAACATACGCTGATCTAATTTTTCAGACGCTTCAGAAATCCATGCTTCACGGATTCTGTGTGCGTACCAAGACGTAGTGTCTTGGCGGGCATCCCACTTGGCTACAATATCCTTCGTTAAACGAGGAAATTCAGCAAGTAGGAACCAATAGCGCTCAATCATTAAAACCCACATAAGAAAGAGTGCTATCGCGACCACGTATAAAACCTGGCCGCCTGTGCCAACAAAATCCCTGATAGATTCCCAGATCTCCATCAGGACTAGCATTAGGCTTTCTCCTTCTCCGCGTGAGTCGCGATGATACCCGCGCTTTGCTCATCAAGGATGTGTAATACCGACTTACTACGACCTGCAACAATAGAGTGAAGTAGGATAAGTGGTAGAGCTGCAATTAGACCTAGCGCTGTAGTTACAAGTGCTAGAGAGATGTTACCAGCCATGATCTTCGGATCGCCCGTACCGAACAATGTGATTGTTTGGAACGTTAGGATCATACCGATTACCGTACCTAGTAGACCTAGTAATGGTGCGATAGCAGCAAGGATCTTGATGATGTTAATACCCGCTTCGATGCGTGGCGTTTCACGAAGAATCGCTTCATCCAGTTTAAGCTCAAGGTTTTCAACATCTTGGTTTTTGTTGTCAGAGTACACTTTAAGAATACGACCCAGTGGGTTATTTGTATTCGGTGTAGACAAGTTCTTAAGCTGACCTTTTATCTTAGAAGTAGTAAGCGCTAAATCAACGAAACGTACTAAGAAGATTAAAAGACCTACAACAAGTAATACTGTGATGATGTAACCAACTTCAGCACCTTGCTCGTAGTACTCCATAAGAGACTTTTTCTGAGTGTTAATACGTAAAATTGCACCACGTGTAGGATCCACGTATACGCCAGCATAGTTATCAGCTGAAGTACCTTCTAAATCAGAAATACCTTTAAGGATATAGCTGTCAGGTTGCTTACCTAGAGGCTGAATAGATTTAGTCTCTGGTGAGTAGATTAAGTATCCGTCGTCTGTAACTAAGTTGAAGTTACCGATACGTGTTACTTTTTTCATAGACGGGTTACCGTCAAGACCAGCAACTTCAGTTTCAAACGTTGAAACTTTTGCTGATTCAGTCATTTCTGTTTGAAGTGAAATCCAAAGCTCTTCTAGTTCACGAACAGTTGGAAGTTCTTTAGCTGCTGCTAATGAACGAAGTACTTCAGCACGACCTGGTTTTTCAGCACTTACTAAAGATGCTTCAATTGAACCAATCGCGTCAGCTGCTGCACGACGAACAACACCAAACATTTCACCTAACGTACCTTGAGCGTTTTGAAGAGCTTGCTCTTTTTCCGCTAAAGTATTTTCGTTTTGTGCATATTCTTTGCTAAGACGATCACCACGTGCTTTCTCAGCAGCTAGTTGGCTTTTCGCTTTGTTAAGTAACGCTTGCTTATCAGCACGATCTGACAAGAACTCTTGTTCACGTTGCTTATTGATTTTTCCTTCAGAGATACGCTCTTGCTTTACTTGCTCAAGAATTTTATCTAAAGCGTCAGTATTTGCATGTGCATTAAGCGCGGTACCGGCAGAAACAGACAGTACTGCTGCAACAGCAAAACCTTTAAATAGTTTCTTCATTATTGATTACTCCGCGCCAAAAATTGGTAGTTTAACAAGTTCTAGTGTCGCTTGCTTACGTGCCATACGGATCACTTCTTTAACAGGTTTTAGGTATTCTTCACCTAATTCTTTCCACTGTTTAGTGTTGTTATCCCACACCCAAGCGTGTTTTAGATCGAATGATTGCGCTACGTAAGTAATACGACCTAAACGACCGATATCTACGTTAATGCTACGACCATCAACATCTAAAGTACCTTGAGAAGCAGTTACAGCTGAGCTGTATGCTGTTTCAACAGTGTACGCTTCAAGAACCTGACGGAACTTTTCAGACGTTGTTACAGATGCAGATGCCATGATCTCACGTAATCTTTCAACGCGTCCAAGACGAGTTTCAAGGTTAAATGGAACGTCCGCTTTGATGAATTGCTCAAGCGTATCGATCATGCGATACATCAAAGGCACAACGTTTTGTTTAGTGTTATCGATAGTCGCGATTTGACGATCGAACGATGCGATAGACGCGTTTTGGTCTGCGACCAAACGTGCTACGTGATCGTTGTACACTTTCATAAGTTCAGTCTCATCAACGATGCTACGGTACTCAGCGATTAGCTCCTGAGTTTGACCATATACATTGTCAATTTTAGTTTGAGACTTAACCGCAGCCTTTTGAATTGTTTGACCTGCTTTTTGCACGTCATTCAAAGGATCTGCAATCACATTGCTGCTTGCAAATGCAAAAGCGCCAACCAACGCAGTTGCTACAAGACTCTTTCTGATTTTAACAGACATAGTTCCCAACCAATTAAGTAATGTTACTTTTATAATTTAATTATCAACCCGCTAAGGGGAAGACAACCCTGATATCTTTTAATAGATATCAACTTACCAATAATGCTAAATGCATCATGTCATGTCAACTTCATGTTTAGCATAACCTATAAATAAATCAGCTTGTTTGTAAGATATTTACTGGGCTTGAACAAAAAAATTAACATTATTATAACTAACGTGATAAACACAATTTCTGCAAGCCCAGATATAGTAAGAATAACGATAACCACCACTGTTAATGTAAACAAAAATATAACATTTAAAATTAACTTAATCGTTGCTGAAAAAAAATTAAAAATAAGCTAATTTTCTGTCCCGAATATTCATTTCGAAGGTTTTTTAACGCTTTTTACACAAAAAATACAGCTAATCGTTATTATTAGGTTATTCATCGCATAATAATAATGACGTGCAGATTTAATAAAAAGCAATACAAAGGAGGGGAAGATGATTACAAAAAATCATTTTTATTAACACCTGTGTTTTTTATCTTTATTAGCCTAAAGGCCTTATCCATTTTTAATATTTTTCCAAGCCCCAATCTCAACCTTAAGCAGTTATATCATCTCTGAAGGATTAGAGTCAGATAGACTAATCGTAAGATTAAATAAAGAATCTTTAATGCCCGATAGAATATTTAAATCATCTAGGTTTAAATTAAATAGATAGATAGATAGATAGATAGATAGAAGTTTGACTGAAGAAAGATATAAAAAAGGAATGCTTTATAAAGTTCAAAAAGTTTTGCACATTTTAATGAATTATGGTGAAACAGGTTAGTGCTTCACCACGATGAACTTAGGTTCACATAATAAATTATGCTACTTCTACGTTCTCAGCTTCTGGGCCTTTTTGACCTTGCTTGATGCTGAAAGTCACTGCTTGACCTTCGCTAAGAGTGCGAAAACCAGAACCAGTGATTGCGCTGAAATGTACAAACACGTCAGGACCATTTTCTTGTTCAATGAAACCAAAGCCTTTAGCTTCGTTGAAAAATTTTACTTTACCAGTAACCGACATACTAAATTTTCCTGTAAGTCAATAATTAAAATTCAGCCATATTATTATGGCAATATCCTCCCTGAGTCAATGCCCAAAAAACTGGAGGTGATAGTACAGGAAGAAGTAATAACCAAACCGGTAACCTTAAACGCAGCACAATACCGTAATTCAATACGCAAAAACTCAAAGCCAATTAAGGTTAACACATTAATATTTTTTTAGCTCTATTAATTGGGATTTATTTTTGAAGATTCATCGATTTATTACTTTCTTTGTAAGTTTCTAATTTTTAACGGGATAAACAGTTCATAATTTGTGTTTTTTATAAACAGAGTGTATTTTTTTAAAATATGGCCGATCTGCACAGCTTTTTGCTAACTTAAAATAAAAAAACCACCTTAGTTTTAGGTGGTTTTAAATTCTAATTATTTAACTTGCCAGTCAATAACACTATCTGCTTTGATTGGTACAACTTCTGAGTCCCCTAGCGAATAACTTGCTGGCACTGTCCAAGGTGCTTTCTCTAAGGTAATAGTGTCTGTATTACGCGCTAGACCATAAAAATCTGGGCCGAAGTGACTTGCAAAGCCCTCTAACTTATCAAGCGCCCCAGCTTCTTCAAAAGCTTCAGCATAAAGTTCAATAGCTGCGTGCGCAGTATAAGCACCCGCACAGCCACATGCTGCCTCTTTTTTGTCTTTGTAATGCGGGGCTGAATCCGTGCCTAAAAAGAATTTTTTACTACCACTTGTAGCTGCCGCCATGAGCGCTTGTTGATGAATATTACGCTTCAATATAGGTAAGCAATAATAATGTGGGCGTATACCCCCTGCTAGCATATGGTTGCGGTTATATAACAAATGATGAGCAGTAATTGTAGCTGCTACATTATCCGAAGCATTTTCAACAAACTCTACCGCATCTTTTGTTGTTATATGTTCAAGGACAATTTTAAGCTCAGGGAAATCTGCGACAACGTCGCCTAAAATAGTATCTAAAAACACTTTTTCACGATCGAATATATCAATAGAAGAGTCAGTAACTTCACCATGGACGAGTAAAAGCATGCCAACTTCTTGCATTGCTTTTAATACTGGATAAATATTTTTTACTGATGTTACACCAGAATCTGAGTTAGTTGTTGCGCCCGCTGGGTAGAGTTTAGCTGCAAAAATTTTACCTGTCGCTTTTGCTTTTTTTATTTCATCAGGCGTCGTTTTGTCGGTAAGGTAAAGCACCATTAAAGGTTCAAACTGCCCTTGAGGTTTTGCAGCCATAATTCGCTCTCGATACGATAATGCGGTTTCTGTACACGTTGCTGGCGGAACTAAATTTGGCATAATAATCGCGCGGCCCATATAACGGCTAATATCACGCACAGTATCTTTTAACTGATCTCCATCACGTAAATGAACATGCCAATCATCGGGTCTAGTAATCGTTAAAGTTGTCATTTTGCTCGTCATCGTAAAGTCCTAATGCTTAAGTTAACTGATCATAGGCATATGGTGATTTCGAGTAAAGGGCTTATTAGAAATAATCCTTAGATACTACATTTAAAGTTAACTTTACACTTGATGATTCTCATTTAACGTTTTATTTTGTAGAAACGTTAATATTAGGTTAACGTATGTACCTTTAATAATTATAAGGCCTCCCAAAGCTGCCTATGTCGAATACTATCGATACCACTAAAGCGCTCGAAACTAAAACGGATCAGTTGAGTATAATCAATCAGTTCTCATCAAGTTTATTGCAACTGAATACGTTAGAAGCGCTTTTTAGTTACGTCACCACACAAGTTGTTAATCGACTTGGGTTTGTAGATTGTGTTATCTACTTAGCAGATGACAGTCAGTCTTTGCTAAATCAAGTAGCTTCTATGGGTATTAAAAACGGGCATATCAGTTATCAATCTGAGCGAAAAATCATTCGCTTTAGCGAAGGCATTACAGGTTATGCAGCATCTACAGGCCAAGCTTTAATAATTGGCGATGTAACTAAAGACAACCGTTACATAGCTGACGAGCGCCCGGCTCAATCAGAAATATGCGTACCCTTGATATACAAAGATCGTGTCCTAGGGGTTATAGATTGTGAGCACCCAATAAAAAATTACTTTACTAGTTCACATTTAGAGATTTTAACCACCGTAGCTCACTTACTAAGTGCAAAAATCAATCAAGTGAATACCGTTAATAGCTTGCAAGACACTGTTATGCAGCTAAACAATGCACAAAAATTAGAAAGCAGCCTATTACAAATAGCTAATTTAACTTATAAAGCACAAAATTTAGACACCTTCTTTCAATCTTTGCATGCGATTATTGACAGCTTATTGACTGCGAGTAACTTTTTTATTGCGCTGTACGACAAAAAAGAAGACGCGCTCGACTTTGTTTATACTGTTGAAGGCGGTGTACAAACAAATACCCACAAAGTTATTTCAAAAGAGCAACTAAAAGAAACAGCCTCTTACTATTTGCTGATTAATGAACGCCCACTGTTACTCAATAAACAGCAATACTTTGAACATATTGCACAAGGCTATTTTAAGCTAGTAGGTGAACAAGCGGATTCATGGCTAGGCGTGCCTTTTAAAGTTAATGAGCGCATGAGTGGCGTTATTGTCGTGCAAAGCTATGACAATCAACATTATTACAATGAACATGATAGCTCGTTGCTAACCTATGTAAGTCGACAAATAAGCATGGTTATAGATCGGCACTTAGCTCGTCAAGAGCTTGAGCACAAAGCGCTGCACGATGAGCTAACTGGGCTTGCAAACCGGTCGCTATTAATAGAAAGGATGAAACATGCAATTTTACGCCTAAATCGCGCAAAAAAAGGCACTTTTCATGCCCTGCTCTATCTGGATTTTGACCGCTTTAAAAGTATTAATGATTCATTAGGCCATGAAGTAGGCGATCACTTTTTAATTGCTATATGTAAGCTTATTACTAAAACCGTTCGCAATACCGATACTTTCTCTCGCTTAGGTGGCGATGAGTTTGCTATTTTCATGGAAAATCTTAGTCATCGTGATCAAGTAAACGTTGCCCTGACTCGTATTAAAACGGCATTATCTGAACCCGTTAATATTGATGGCCATTTACTGCAGCCGTCCACCAGCATTGGCGTAGCATTTAGTGACAACGTAAATGATGAAGCATTTGTATTATTACAACAATCCGATGCGGCTATGTATGAGGCAAAATCATCAGGACGTGGTCAAGTTAAGTTTTTTAATAATGTGATGCGTAATAAGCTAAAAACGCGTGCAGATCTTGAAAACGACTTACAGCACGGTATTGAGCATAATGAATTTGAACTGTATTTTCAGCCTATATTTACTATTAACAGTAGTGAAGTTATAGGGTTTGAAGCTCTTGTACGTTGGCATCATCCAAAGAAAGGGTTTGTATCACCGAGCGACTTTATTCCAATTGCAGAAAAGACCGGGCAAATTACTAACTTAGACTTGCATTTACTCGACCTCGCAGCGCAACATATTGCTTTGTGGCAACAACAAGGTCATCGCTTTTTACGTGTCACGGTTAATGTATCGTCTCGACACTTTGCCAGCTTAGAGTTTGTAGAGCAGCTCCATGAAATTTATAAAAAATACCAACTACCATTAGGCTCATTGTGTCTTGAAATAACAGAGTCGGGGTTAATTGAAAATTTAGAATTAGCGACGCAAATTATACAAGGATTATCACCTTTAAAAGTATTGCTTTGCCTAGACGATTTTGGCACTGGCTACTCTGCCTTAGGTTACTTGCATCAACTGCCTATTCATGTGCTAAAAATTGATAAAAGCTTTATTGATAATTTAAAAGCTACTGCTAACCCGTTAATAGATGCTATTTTAACCTTGGCTATTTCTTTAGATCTTATTGTTATAGCCGAGGGAATAGAAACCGCTGAACAACTTACTATTTTACAAAAAACCCAATGTGATTATGGGCAAGGCTTTTTAAAATCAAAACCGGTTACAGCAAAAGAGGCTATTTCACTAATACACACCCCTCTTTAATAGGCTAAGCACAGCTGGAATTTACAATCTCAAGTATTCAGGATTAAACTGACCGCTGTGCTTACTCGCTCTAATACTCTTAAATAATTTAACCCGGTTTGTAAGAGCGTACCAATTAAGCCTTGATGCTAACCTTAACAAAATGTTTTACAACAACACAGTAATTGTTAAACACATAACTTATTCCATAACCAAACTCACCCTACTCTGTTTTTAATTTCTGTTTAACTATTCAACCTAATTTATATAATTCACCGATATAAAAATTCATTACAAATTTTTAGATAATATTAGGGCCTATTGATTTCACAATCATCGACAAGCACCCATTTAACACCTTAATTTAACATGAGCTAAATTCAACAACAAACAAATAACAAAACATCATCTGACTGTGTAAAGTTAATAAATTTAATGTTTGCAGTAAAAAACACACCAAATCTAATTACTATAGCCATCTAGACGTTGAAACGATTTTTAGATAGGCGTAGTATGTAGTTAATCTAAGCAATACTCACCACAGCCATGAGATTTATTAAAGATGATTGACATTAAACACCTAAAAACTATAGCGACCCTCAAAGAAACGGGATCGTTAGTTAATACAGCCCGCGAGCTATTTTTAACTCAGTCAGCTTTATCGCATCAGATTAAAGATTTAGAAAATAAATTAGATTGCCAGTTGTTCGAACGAAAAACTCAACCAGTCCGATTTACACCTCAAGGTATGTTATTACTTGAATTGGCACACGAAATATTACCTAAGTTAGAAGCAACTAAATGCCGATTAAAGGAAAGTTTAAATCAGCCAATCTCACAACTGCGGTTAAGCGTAGAGTGCCATGCATGCTTTCACTGGTTATTGCCTACTATTAAAGAATTTAATAATTTCTGGCCTGACATAAAGATTGATTACGAACGTGGTTTTAGTTACGACGCCATCCCAGATTTATTAAATGATGAATTAGACCTAGTGCTTACATCAGATGTGCGTGAACCCGACAAACTAGAATACGCCCACCTATTTGACTTTAAACTTAAGCTAATAGTGGCGCCGGATCATGACTTAGCTAAAAAAGCCTACGTAACTGCGCTTGATTTAAAAAACGAAACTATTATTTCTTACCCTATTCCGCGTGAGCGCCAAGATATATTTAAGCATTTTATTCAAAATGCACGTTTTGACGGCACGCTTAAAACAGTTGATCAAGGCTTACTTATATTTCAATTAGTCAGTGCAGGTATGGGGGTAGCGGCCCTACCCGACTGGCTAGTTACCCCTTATGAAAGCCAGGGGTTAATTAAGTCAATTCCATTGGGCGCGCTGGGTTTAACCCGCCCGATGTACTTAGCGATGAAAAAAGAGATGAAAGACAATCCAGTTTACCGTCACTTTTTAAACACCTGTAAATTAAATAACGGTCGATAAATCTTAAGCTTATGAGTAACATATTGGTAAATATATTCAACTGTGTTACTCATTATGTTTGAACTTAAAAAAATACTGGGCGGCTTACTTATGCCGTTACCTTTACTGGGCTTGCTTAGTCTGATACTACTTATTTTTGCACTCAAACAACGAAAGCGTGTTATTACCTTATCTTTTTTGAGTCTCGCAACCTTATTACTTGCCAGCACGCCTTGGTTTGCCAACTTATTGATTAAACATAATCAACCTACTTCATTGGCTTTTAATTTCCTTAAGCACCCCAAAATAGACAAAATTGTGGTGCTTGGCTGTGATATAAACCCTAACCCGGCACTCAGCGCTAACAGTCAGCTAGGAAATTGTGCATTAACACGTTTAGTGGAAGGCATTAGGCTCGCAAATATATATCCGCGAGCTCAACTAATTGTATCGGGTGGGGGTTATGAAAAAATCACCAACAGCGCACTCATGTATAAAACGGCAATTAGCTTGGGTATTAATAAAAATCGTATTGTACAAAATCCAAACGCAATGGACACAGCGCAAGAAGCCGCATTTTTAGCCTCAAAACTTGTCGACTATAATACCGCTTTAGTTACCTCTGTAAGTCATATGCCCAGAGCAATAAATTTATTTAATGCTCAAGGCATCACTGTGATCCCCGCAGCAACTGACTACCACAACTTTGCAGCGTACCCTTGGTATAAGCAACTCATACCCAACGCAAAAGCATTACTAGTAGTGACTCAATTTGCCCATGAAGTACTTGGCGATACATGGATAAAAATACGTCGTACAATAAATCCTGAAGCTCTTTGATTTTTTATTGTTGATGGGTTTTAACCTCAGCGGTTTGACTCCAAAGCCGATAAAGTGTGATCAAAAATACACAAAGAAATAATAAACTGAGGGCTGTTAGGTTCTCAACCCCTAAAGAATCAAAGGTAGCGCCAAAAGTAAAGCCTCCACCAACTAGAACAATTGCCCAAACCAGTGCAGAGCATGCGTTTAATAGGCTAAAACGGCGCCAACTAATCGAGGTGAGCCCAATCGGTAGAGCACCAATAGTACGAAGCCCTTTTGGATACCGATATAAAAAAATGTAGGCAGTACCATAACGATTTGCAAGCTCACTGGATTTTTTAAATAACCGACCTAATCGGTTTGGCTTTTCAAGCCATGTAGTGCCATATGTTCTTGCGAGAGCAAATCGTAATTCATCCCCCAAATATCCGCCCATAAAAACTGCCAAAACAACAAAGTCAATGCTAAGTGCGCCAGTTTGCGCAGCATAGCCTGCAAACAAAGGCAGCCAACCACTTTTTAAAGCACAATACCCAAAAAGTAACAGATAAACTAACAAACCGTATTGCTGAATTAAAGCTAACACGCCTTCCATTTCACACCTTTAATTGAGTTGCCTTGCAGCGATAAAATAATATTTTTAGTTTAAACGCGATAATTGCAGCGGAGGATCTGTTATGGGTGAATATAAAAGAATGAAAGTTACTCGGCTTATTTGATACAAGCGCGATAGAAACTCTCTATAACATATTAAAGTAATAAGTTATTTTAACTTTAGATTTTAAAGAACCTACTCAAGATAAGTATGAATAGGTTACTTAGACGGCATTGTATTTACGGCAAAGCTTACACTGGGTTATCTATATCAATAAATGTTACGTCAAAACTATATTGCTCTGCGAGAAGCTCTCCCAGCGCTTTAATACCGTATCGCTCAGTGGCATGGTGACCTGCAGCAAAAAAGTCGATATTTTGCTCGCGTGAACTGTGAATAGTTTGCTCTGATGCCTCACCGGTTAAGTAAGCATCTAACCCCTGCTCGGCTGCTAAGTCAATATACCCTTGCCCACCACCAGTGCACAGCGCAATGGTTTCAATTTTATCATTACGCACTAAGCTTGTTAGTGGCTCGCGATTGAGTACTTGGCCTATTTTTTTAGCAAATTCGCACCCCGTTAGCGGCGTTTTTAACCGCCCCTTCATCGCGACACTGTTGTTAATTGGCTCTAAACCCGCCTCAATTTCAATATCGAGTAATTGCGCCAGTTGAGCGTTATTGCCTATTTCAGGGTGAATGTCTAATGGCAAATGATAAGCAAATAAATTGATATCGTTAGCTAAAAGCGCAGCCACACGACGTTTTTTCATGCCTGTAATTGGTTGCGACTCACCTTTCCAAAAATAGCCATGGTGTACCAAAATAGCATCCGCATTTTGTTCAATGGCTGCATCAATAAGCGCTTGGCTTGCTGTAACACCGGTTACTATAGTACGTATTTCATCTTTACCTTCTACCTGAAGTCCGTTTGGACAAAAATCGTTAATGGTTTCTGGTTTCAATAACGTGTTTAACAGTTGATTAAATTCTCTACGTTGCATACTGCTTACCTTACTTTGCACTGAATTTTGTACAAATTTTGGCGGTTATGCACTAAAAATGAAAGGAAAATCGCAAAAAATTGAAAAACAGTTCTAAAATAGGTATAAATACCTCTTCTTTATCTGTGAAAACAACGTATAGGGTCTCTGATGAGCAAACTAGACAAAACAGAAGTGTTATCTGCCTTTGAAGCTGCATATGAAGCTGCTAACGGTAAAAAACCTGAAATAACAACTAAACCTGGCTGGTACAGCGTTGATGGCGGCAAGAATATGCGCCTAGCTGATGTAGCAGAGCTGACTAAAGAATTAAGCTCTGGAAAGTCTACAAAAAAAGCTTCAGTAAAAGCACCCGCTAAAAAAACTAAAAAAGCTGCTCCTGTAAAAGCACAGAAAAAAGCGCCTTTCACCGTGATCACTGAGAACGAAGAAGGTTATACAGCAGAAGAGCTTTGGATAGTAGAGCTTGCTCGTAAAGATCACGACTGTCGCCTACCGCGCGGTGTAGTGTAATTTACTGAGTGCTCAGTTTAAAAGAAACCGCGTTAAGCGGTTTTTTTATGCCCGTCACTTGTTATTAACTACATAATAATTAATCTGAGCTCTAGCTGTTTAGATAAATACAGCATAAAAAAAGCGACTGACTAGCCGCTTTTTTTATCAGTAAGCCTATATATTATTCAAAAAATAATGGGGCACGTTGTTTTTTACCAACTTCGTTCATCGTTGCTGCATCGAACAAGCGGCCGTTGATCATGGTGTAATCAATTTTGTCTGAATCGCGGATGTTTTCCAGTGGATCGCCATCAATAACCATTAAATCTGCCAGCTTACCAACCTCTAATGAGCCTACGTTTTTATCTAAGCCTAGGTATTTAGCAGGATCCAGCGTTGATGCTCGAATAGCCTCAAGCGGCGTCATACCACCTTGAGCAAACATCCACATTTCCCAGTGCGCGCCTAAACCTTCACGCTGGCCATGTGCACCTAAATTAACCAGTACACCTAAGTCTTGTAGTTCAGCTGCCACCCGCGCATTGTTAAAGTGGTTATAGTGATGATCGGGCGCTTTAACACGACGCATTGAACGAGGTAGTAATTGGTTTTTAGGCACAAATTTGCTCAACCGAGGATGATTCCACACATCAGTTTTATCGTACCAGTAGTTTTCACCCCAAATACCGCCATAGGCAACCACCAATGTAGGTGTATAACCTACATCACTTTGTGACCACAACTGCTTAATATCATCATAAATATGTTCAACCGGAATGGAATGCTCAATACCTGTATGCCCATCAACCACCATACTCAAGTTATGTTGTAATAATGAGCCCCCTTCTGGCACGACCATCATTTCAAGTTCACGACCAGCCTCAATCACTTGCTGACGCTGCTCTCTGCGAGGTTGGTTATAAGATTTAACACTAAACGCCCCTACTTTTTTCAAACGCTCTAAATGAAATTTAGCATCATCTAATGAATCAATATGCGAAGTATAACCTGGCATATTCGCGCCATATAAAATAGTACCAGTAGAAAAAATACGCGGGCCGACAATCATACCGGCTTTTTGCATTTCACTGGCAGTGAATATTTCAGTGGTGTCGTTTGATGGATCGTGGATGGTGGTAACACCTAGCGCAAGGCCTGCAAAGTTTTTCCAGTTTTGTTGTGGGATAATTTCATCGCTTGCTTGTGAGCCATGCGCATGCGCATCAACCATACCAGGCATAATTGTTTTGCCTGTTACATCAACTATCTTAGCATTTTTTGGAATGCTAATATCTGCAGCAGAGCCAATAGCTTTAATATGTTTACCATCGGTAACAATAACGCCATTTTCAATGACTTTTTCGCCGTCCATGGTAATAATTTTTGCGCCAGTTAAGGCAATCATGCCTTCTGGTTCAGCCATTTTTTTGCTAAAACCAATGTTAGTCCCACTTTTGACTTTAACGCCTTGGTCATCGGCTTTATTAATAGCAAACATTCCATCTAAACTGGCATGGTATAGCTCAGGGCCAAGTGTCCAATAGAGTTTATTGCTGTTGGCACTCCAGCTAATATTTTCACCAGCACGAACAGATAATTGCTCAATTGGAAATTGGCTGTCTTTAGGCCCAATATTAATGGTTTTACCACGCTCAACAAACGGTGTTACAAACACTTTAAAGCGCTCTGCAAATGCTAAATACTCACCATCAGGTGAGACCCTAAATTCAGTTGCATGTTCTGATTCATAGAGTTTGCGCACTTTTTTACTTTCAAGCTCAACCACACTTAACGTTGGTTTAGGCCATGGACTCATAACATAAACACGATCGTTGGCACTACCAAACTGCGGTTGGTAACCACTTTTAGAAATTAGTTCACTCTTACCACCTTTAGTGCTAACACTGTAAATACCAGGGTGTAATGACCATTTAGGATTTAAAATACTGCCACCACTGGCTTTACGATAAACTACAGTTTTGCCATCAGGGCTAAAGGTAGGCTCTACATATTTACCCGGTTCATCGGTAATAGTATCGCCGCGACCACTTCGTGCAGAAACAACGCGCACTGTGCCTTGTTCATTATCGTCCCACGTGGTGTAGACAATTTTTTTGCCATCACGCGAGTACTGTGGAAATAACTCATAATGATCGGTTTGCTTGGTTAAACGTTTGATTTTTCCTGAGTCTAAATCGCGTTTATAAATATGACCCAGTGCTTCAAACAATGCCGTTTCGCCATCTGGGCTAATTTGTACATTTCGCAGCATTTTTACATCAAATTCTTCAGTATCGATATTTTGAGTAAAGCGCACCGCTTTTTGAATTTTTTTCGTGGTGTCTATTTTGAATGCAATATCGCTGACAGATTTATCATCGACATTGAGTTTATGAATGGTGCCACCAGCCCAAAATACTAACTCTTCATTATCTGGTGTCCACGCAATTGTTGGGTATACCCCATGAATAGCCCATGTTTCTTGCATATCGCGCTCTAACTTGTCATATAGCTTGGTATGCTCACCGCTGGTTAAATCGTATAAGTACAAGCTAGTTTGAAAGTCATCACGCTTTACATAGGCAAGTTTTTTACCATCAGGTGACGGAGTTGGTCTGATTGCGCCACCCATACCACTAATAATCGTTTCTATTTCACCGGTTTCACGATCATAGCGCTTAATTTTATAAATACCCGCAACCGAATCTTTTGAGTAATGAAAGGTTTTACCTGGGGTGGCATCATGAGAAAAATAAACATAACGGCCATCAGGTGAAAACATCGGCTCACCTAAATCTTTTTGATCGTTTTCACGTTTAGTTAGTTGTACCCCTTTACCACCCGCTTTGTGATAAAGCCAAACTTCACCCGCGCCCAAAGAACGACTGGCGGTAAAGTGCTTACGTGCAACTAAATAATCGCCATCAGGGCTCCATGCCGGGCTATTAAGTAAACGAAACGTTTCGTCCGTTACTGCAGTTTGATTCTCGCCATTAACGTCCATAACCCAAATATTATCACCGCCCCCCTGATCTGAGGTAAATGCGATATGTTTACCATCTGGGCTAAAACGCGGCTGCATTTGCCATGCGATATCTGAGGTTATTTGAGTGGCTTTACCACCACTCATTGGCATAGTGTAAATATCGCCCAGTAAGTCAAATACTAAGGTTTCTCCATCAGGGCTTATGTCTACATTCATCCATGTACCTTGCTCTACACTAATAGAAGCATCTACAAATTGCCCTTTTGGTGAATCAACTTGCCATTTTTTTTCATCTGTTTGCTCTGCGTGTACTTGACCCAATGCCAATGAAACTGATAACGCAAGCGCTGTTTGCAGCATTTTCTTCATGCTTATCTCACTTATTATTGTTGCTGTGTGTTGCTCTATTACATGATTGCAACAAAAACGCTAGCAAGTTACCAGCGTAATAGGATGAAGTGCATAAAATTAATGCCAAACAATAGGATCAAATTGATAAAAATCTACCAGCAAACGGTAAATTTCAGGGTCATCGCGGCGTAAATCTGCGGGTTTTTCTAAAAACGTTTCGGTGATCACCGCAAAAAATTCTGCCTCATTTGTGGCTCCGTAGCTATGAATAACATGCGGCATGTTATAAGCAACGTGTGTTTTTAACTGCGAAAACGCTCGGCTAAATACCTTGCCCCATTGTTGATAGTGAGTCTGTGATGTAAGTAATGGCGTGCCGGTGGTTTTACCGGTCTCTTGATCAAGTTGATGCGCAAACTCATGAAACACTAAATTATGCCCGTCACTGGGTAAGCGGTTACCCTCAAGCACATCATGCCAGCTCAGCACCAGTGTGCCTCCTGGCCATGACTCACCTTGCCTTACGGTATTATGAAAACTAACAAGTCCTGCGTTATCGCGGCTTGATTGAGGCGCATAATAGGCGCTGGGATAGAGTAAAATTTCCTTCACGTTTTTATACAAAGGCCAAGATTTATTTAGTACCAGCAGGCAAGCATCGGCGGCAATAATGAGTTTCATTGCTTCAGTTAGTTGCAACCCATCACAGCCAACAAAGCGCTTTTCATTTAAAAACCACACAATATGACGAGCCAACTTGGCTCGATCTGCATCAGTCATTTTGTTATAAATTGGCATAGCCCGCAGCAACAGCGCATGCTGTTGTGGGCTTAATGATAAATGACTGTATTTACGGCGCCACAGAGTATTTTGAATATCAGGCCAACGCCAAAAAATAACGACAAACGCAAAAAGTAAGAAAATCAATAATCCGTTTACCATTTAATAGCCCTATAATTATCTATACAGTATTAATTGGTCCATAAAACTAGAATTCAATTATTTAACACTAAATAAAAAGCCAAACATCTGTTAGAGCGTGGCCTTTTCTTTAACAAGTGAACTGTTTGTTTATTTATATCATTCTAGCGATACAAAGGCTGCCATGCACATGTACGATAGCCATATCGTTCAAAATAGAAACGATTACAGTTGGTGTCATAATTACTTGAGCCAACATCAATCCGATGCTCACTTATATATTTATTATGCAGAGAAACCTGTTGTCCATTATACAATAAAGTAAAATGAACATGAGGACCTGATGATTGGCCGCCCTCACACAATGCTTGATTATAATTATTTGCATAGCGACCTAACCATGCACCAGGTTGAACATAATCACCACTGCTATATTGAAGGTTTGACATGTGGTAGTAGTTGGTTGAATAGCCACTGGCGTGTGTTACTCGAATATTGCAGGAAGAAAAGCGAGTTACCGTTCCGCCATGCGCAGCTTGAACAAAAGGAGTATTAGCGCCCCAGCCACCAGAGCCATTGTTAAAATCAAGTGATGAGTATGGGTAGCCAGAACCTGTATTTGAGTGAGCGCCACCACTGTACCAATAGCCAGACGGCCACGGTAAGTTCATTTCAAAACTAGCGGCTAAAAGTTGTTTTTCATTATTTTGATCTACACTATTCAATGAACGTTGCAATTGACTAGTGTGACTAGGAAATACACGGTCAAACGCAGCTAAAAACTCTGTCAAAGTCTGTCGATTATTTTTAGAGTTTGATGCCAATTTATTACTATCTGCAAACAGACTTACTAGAGCCGCAGTTGCAGCTGTGCTACTCGTAGTTTGGGTTACCTGATTTCGTTTTTTTAACGTATCTTGTGTCTCTTGCCACTGCTTATATGCATAAAAGCGTTGACTTAATTTCATCACCACGTCTTTTACTTGCGCATCAAAACCGAGCTTGTCTGTTATACCAGCTAAAGGGTTTTTAATATCAGCATTTGGGTTTGAAAGTAAGCCACTTTGTTGCTCTATCAGCGCTAAAATTACTTTTGGATTAATGCTGGTATAACCAGCCCAGTGTAAAATGAGCTCTTTTTTATCTTCAATTGCTGACGCATGTAAAGAAAAAAAGTTATCCCAATCTACGTTTAATAATGAGTCATTAAACACAAATTGCGTATCATCAATAGTCAGTAAAGAGTTAAGCTTGAGTGATGCTAAAGCCTGTTTAGTAAACAAAAAGTCATCATGCTTATCGCCTTCTGCTAATACCACGGGTGAGGCCCCTAGAAGACTTGCGAATGTAATATTAATTATCTTGTTTTTCATCTTATATTCCTTAAGTAAAAAGCAAAAAAACCCCTAATGGGTACACAAGGTATAGCACCCAAGATAAAATAAAGTTAATTAATATTACTTATGCTTACATATAATTACTTAATGAATTAACTTAACCTACACAAATAATAAAGAAGTTGAAATTATCTATATGATAAAAGCTGTCGGAAAAAACGATTTAACGCATTAAAGCAGCTCTTTTTAGGAAGCTATGCACTCAACCCTATTTCGGCCATTGTTTTTTGCCTTGTATAAAGCTTGATCAGCACGAGATAATAACCGATCATAATCATCGACATTATCTGAGTCAGAAACACCAAAGCTCACGGTTACGCTAAGCCCTTGGGCAATAGACGAAAAGTCTTTATTTTCAATTTCTTTGCGTAATTGTTCACATAATTTCTGTGCTTGCACAGTATTCATGTCAGGAAATACAAATGTGAATTCTTCACCGCCCCAACGAGCCACTTCTTGCTCGCCTTCACAATGCGCTTTAAGAATATTGGCGACTTCACATATAACCTGATCGCCAATCAAATGAGACCAACCATCATTAATGCGTTTAAAGTGGTCAATATCCATAATGGCAATCGCAAGCGGAGTATTACGCGCTTTAAAATCTGTAAAGTTGTCGGCCAGCCAACCATCAAATGCACGGCGATTCGGTAAGTCGGTGAGCTGATCATGGGTAGCTTGATAAGCAAAGGCACTTGCTTGCTCTTGCAGTGCTTGGGTTTGCTTCACCACTCGGCTAGTTAGCTCTTTTTCTACTTGCTTATAGCGATACAAGCGATAACGATATGCACTATATATGACAACCACAAAAATAAAAAACACCACTAGCTTAAAGCTGGTTTTTTGCCAAAAATGCGATTGAATTTCAAAATGAATCACTTTGTCATTTTGCTGCCAATCGGTATTAGGATAGGCAGAACGCACTGCAAATGAATATTTACCCGCGGGTAAATTAGTATATTCAGCTGTTGCAATATGAAAACGATCCACCCATTCATCGTTAAAGCCTTTCATTTTTGTTTGAAAGTTTAATCGCTGCGGCATGATAAAACTTAAGCCCGCATAATGGAACGACAGTCGTGTAACTCCAGGTGGCAAAACAAGTGTGTCACCATCAACAGGCAATAACATGGGTTTACCATCTACAGAAAAACTTTCTACAATAGTTGGTAACGGTATCTCGGTGGCTTCTTTTAATCGTGCGGGTTTAACCGTACTCACCCCTTTTGCGGTGGCAAACCAAATAGTACCATCTGAATGCGCTGTAGCCGAAGGCGTTGACCCTCCATTGGCTTGCGCACTGAGCATGCCATCGCCCTCATCGTATAATTGAAAAGCTAGCGTCTGACTACCTTTTGTAGCTGAATCTAGCAGCTGATTAACCTGCTTATAATTAACTTCAATAATGCCACGGTTACTTGATAGCCAAAGTGAATCTTTAAAGGGCACAATTTGAAAAAGCTTATCAACCGGTAATCCTAACTCCCTCCCTAAAATAGTCATATGGCCATTTGAATGTTGATAACGCAATAAACCTCTATCGGTCGCCATCCAGGTATATTTATCGTCAATATAAAAGCCAAACGCATATTTAGCCAAAAACGCTTCAGGGAACTGAATTGGTTGAAATTTCTCCGTATTGGTATTGTAAACTACTACGCCATTGCCAGTTCCTATCCAAATATTTGCCCTCTTATCTTCACTCAAAGCTAGAATAAAGCCACTCGGCAACTCTTTCTCATTAGTAAATTGGTCTAAGCTGCCGTCGGTATTAACTCGCGTTAACCCCATGGCTGAACCTACCCATAGACGATTTTTTGAATCAAAAAGTAACGATCGTACTTCATTACTACCAAGGCCATTATCACGATTTAAGTAAGGTACAAGCTCGTTATTAACCACCTTCAACACACCTGAAGTGTATGTACCGACCCAAACATCACCTTGGCTTTGTTCAAGTAAGCTCAATACTGAATAAGGAGAGCCTTGCTTAGTACCTTTAAGATGGGTAATTTTATTGTTTTGCAGCCGATCTAAGCCTGTACTCCCGCCTATCCATAAACTGCCATCAGAATGTGACAGTACCGTGCGTACATAATCGCTAGATAAGCCTCGCTTTTTTCCCCACGATGAAAACGGGGCTTCTCTTAACCTAAATACACCCGCGTTGGTCCCTACCCAAATACTGTTTTCTCTGTCTTGTAATAACGACAATATGCGGTTTGCAGGTAAGCCATTTTTAGCATCTAATTGCTCTATGCCATCAACACTGAGTCTAAATACCCCTTTATTAATAGTGCCAAACCACAAATCACCATGGTTATCTTCTAATAAACTAGAAATAGACTCAGCATTAAGCTGTGGATGGGGTGACTCGAACACATTGCCATTTAATACTCGCGCACCTCTTTCACTTCCAATAACAAGGCGTCCTTCACGGGTAATCAATAGAGTATATACAGGTGCATCTGGCAAACCATGATGTGGAGTCATCAATGTAGGCGTGTAATTAACTATTTTATACAACCCATCACTGGTTGCCGCCCATATAATGCCCTGCTTATCTTCAATTATTCTGTAAGCACTGACGTTTTGTATTATTGGGATATCTTGAGTGCTTTTGGCAGGTCGATAAAACACACCATCATTTTCAAGTGCTAACCACAAATCCTCGTTTTTACTCTTAAATACGTGATTAACCATTGCTTGGGCGTTAGGTTGAGTGTCCCATTGTCGGTGCTGATATAAACTAATACCGCCGCGCGCTCCGGCTATGAGTAAGCCGCCATCGGATGTGGGGGTAAGCGCACGTACGCCTGAGTCAGGCAAATCGGTAATTTCTGAGCGGGTAAATAGTTTAAATTCTTGACCGTTAAAGCGGGCAAGCCCTTCCCAAGTACCTACCCATAAATAGCCATCTTGTGTTTGTGCAAGGCTATTAATGCTATTGTGAGGAAGGCCCGACCGGGTATTCCACGTTTCAAAAAAATAATCGCGCAACGGCAGCCGAGTCTGTTGCTGAGCATTAACAGTAAAAATCACCAACAAGAAACATAAAATCACCAAGCGATTCATCAGACACTGCCTTTATAATTATTAGTTTTTATATTTGAGTAAATTCAAGGTGAAAATTTAATTAGAAACCATCACCAACAAATAATAACATAAGATTTACAACTTTTTCATTAAGTATTATCACTCAAACTATCAAATGTATGTTGCAATCGTTGGATGAACTTAGCCACATGTAGTCCATCTAGTAACGCATGATGAACATCAATGGAGAGTGGCATTTCGCCTGTATCGGGGTTGTATTGACCAAACACAAATTTAGGGATGCCACAGCTTTGGTCCTGGGTAAACGCATGCGAAAAGCTGCTAAAGTTTAACCAAGGTAAAACAGAAACGTGAATTAAATCAGCTTGTCCTTCAGTTGCTGCAAAGGCATCAGAAAACAGCGGGTTTAACCTTGCTTCATGACTAATCGCTTTTGCTTTATTAGCAAACTCATTTAACGAGTTTTGCTGTTTAAAATAACTAAAGCGAAACGAGTCATCATCGGCAAGCTCAACCACACTCGCGCGCGTGGTGTTTAAATAATAAGGTTTTTGATTAACAATACGCAGCATCATCGGCTCATACTCATGACATGCTTTTAATAAGCAATAAACATAACCATGAAAAAAAGCACGATTAGTTTGTTTACACGCGGTATATAACTTTTTAGCACTGAGCTTTACACAAACATTAAAATAAGGCTGAGTGAAGTTTTGAAACAATTCAAAATGTTGTTTGCGCGGCCACTGATCAAAATCAATAGCCCGGAGAGATAAATCGGCAGAAGACATAAATTATACACAGAGCAAAAGTAAAATTTTACCTCGCTTTGCCTATATTCGCATTAACTAAAATGATGCTTTGGGTGTAGTTATACCAAAGTCTTATATAGGCATAAAAAAAGGAGCGATAGTCGCTCCTTAGTTGAACTAAATAAAAACTTAAAGTCCGTTTTCAATAATTTCTTGAGCAAGCTCATCAGCAATTAAATGCGTTGATTTTTGTTCTTTTTCACTACGGGTAAAGATTTCGCTTAATGTATCGAAAATTTTCTCTACGTGTTTATTAGACGCCTCTTTACTGTAACCTTCAGGCGCTGTTTCGTAATACACGTTAATAATACCGCCTGCATTTATTACATAATCTGGTGCGTATAAAATACCTTTTTCACGTATAATTTCACCATGGCGTGATTCTGCAAGCTGATTATTTGCACATCCTGCTATTATAGTTGCTTTTAAACGAGGGATCGTTGTGTCATTAATAGTGGCACCTAACGCACAAGGCGCATACACATCAACATCTAAGTCGTATATTTCATCAATACCAACCGCTGTTGCACCAAAATCGTTGACTACACGCTCTACCGCTGCTTGGTTAATATCAGTAACAAATAATTCTGCACCAGCTTCAGCCAAGTGCTTACATAATCCATAAGCTACTGCACCTAAACCTTGCACAGCTACTTTAATGCCTGAAAAATCTTGAATGCCGCGCTGATGATGAAGCGCTGCTTTCATACCTAAAAACGTGCCGTAAGCTGTAAATGGCGATGGGTTACCACTTTTGCCTTCAAGGCCTAGCACGTAATTTGTTTCTTTGTTCATTAACGCCACATCATCACACGTGATATTTACGTCTTCTGCTGAGTAGTAACTGCCATTTAAACGCTCTAATTGACGACCAAATGCACGAAACAACTGTTCAGACTTGATCTCTTTTGCATTGCCAATAATAACTGACTTACCACCACCAAATGGCAAGCGTGCCACAGCATTTTTATAGGTCATCCCTTTTGATAAGCGCAATACATCGTAAACTGCATCCTCATCGTTGGCATAATCCCACATTCTACAACCGCCTACAGCTGGGCCTAAGTTTGTGTTATGTACCGCAATAATGGCCTTTAAACCAGACGCTTTGTCTGAACAAAAAACCACTTGTTCATGGTTATCAAATTCAACTTGATTAAATACAACCACTTTAAATACTCCGAAAATAATGAGCCCTTTTGGGCAAGCACGCTACAAATTGACGAGACTTTATCACTTCAGATACTAGTTCGCTATACTATGAGTAGATAAACCACATAAACCGCACTCAACTGAAAAACAAAACGACTTATTGCGATAAATCAGCATAAAAAATTTAATAATGATTATATTATTAGGTATAAAAGCTAAAAACACCACCGCAATTAAAGTTTACGCTTACGTGAACGTCACTCTAAATTTATATGTAAACTTAATCGTACATCTTGAAAAAGAACACTAGCTCATAAAATACAATGGCTTATATAAAAACTGCCTATATAGCAAAAACTGGTCTGAGGTGTATAAGTATCTGCAAATTTAAAAATAAAAAAACGAGCACACGGTGCTCGCTTTTATAATTACTTTGCAAATTTATTTCATTTTGCTGTCTAGTTCTTCAATTTTTGCTTTCCAAATTGCAGGACCTTGGGTGTGGGCATTTTCACCTTCGCTGTCAACGGCAACTGTTACTGGCATATCTTCTACTTCAAACTCGTAGATAGCTTCCATACCTAAATCTTCAAAGGCAACAACACGTGCTTTTTTAATTGCTTTAGATACTAGGTAAGCCGCACCACCTACAGCCATTAAATACACTGACTGATGCTTTTTAATAGACTCAACCGTTGCAGGGCCTCGTTCAGCTTTACCAATCATTCCCACGATGCCTGTTTTTTCTAACATCATGTCAGTAAATTTGTCCATACGAGTAGCCGTTGTCGGGCCTGCAGGACCTACTGCTTCATCGCCTACTGCATCCACAGGACCAACGTAGTAAATAAACTTGTTATCAAAATCAACTCCTTCAGGTAAACCTTCTCCTGAGTTGATCATATCTTGCAGACGCTTATGAGCAGCATCTCGACCCGTTAAAATAGTACCTGAGAGTAAAACGGTTTCACCCATTTTCCATTCTTTAGTGTCTTCTTTAGTCAGGGTATCTAAATTAACGCGACGTGTGCCCTCACCGACTTCGAAAGTCACTTCTGGCCAATCTTCTAATTTAGGTGCTTTTAAATTCGCAGGGCCTGAACCATCAAGCGTAAAGTGTACGTGGCGCGTAGCAGCACAATTTGGGATCATAACCACTGGCTTTGAAGCCGCGTGAGTTGGTGCTGTTTTAATTTTAATATCAACAACCGTGGTTAACCCACCAAGGCCTTGTGCACCAATGCCTAATTTATTCGCACGTTCAAAAATTTCTAAACGCAGTTTTTCTTCTGTTGTTTCTGCGCCGCGCTCAATGAGTTCATGAATATCAACCGGATCCATTAATGACTCTTTCGCCATTACCGCTGCTTTTTCTGCCGTGCCACCAATACCTATGCCTAGCATGCCTGGTGGACACCAACCCGCACCCATTGTTGGTAGCGTTTTTTCAACCCATTCGGCCACATCGTCAGATGGGTTTAACATCACCATTTTACTTTTGTTCTCTGAGCCACCACCCTTAGCAGCCACCATCACTTCAACTTTATCGCCAGCAACTAAGTCAATGTGTACCACTGATGGCGTATTATCTTTAGTATTTTTACGTGTTCCCGCAGGGTCGGCAACAATCGATGCGCGCAATGGGTTATCTGGATTTAAGTACGCACGACGCGTCCCCTCATCAACCATTTGTTGTACTGTTAAATCGGTTTTATCCCAGTTAACATCCATACCTACTTTTACAAAACAGGTGATGATCCCAGTATCCTGACACAGCGGGCGCTTACCTTCTGCCGACATGCGCGAGTTAATTAAGATTTGCGCAATCGCATCTTTAGCGGCTTTGCTTTGCTCTTTGTTATACGCTTTTTCTAGCGCTTGAACAAAATCAAGAGGATGATAAAACGAGATGTATTGCAAGGCATCTTCAATGCTATCAATAAAGTCTTGCTGACGAATTGTACTCATAGTGGTTCCTTAAGTTGTTGTTACGCACGCTGCACGTAAGCATTATCAAACCCGTGACGGTGGTTCGAACTGTTTTCAACCACAGCGCTCACTAAACGCTGCCAAAAAAATTTGACTTATGATACCCTCCCAGCCCGTTTGTAGCCAGTTCTTAAAGGGGTAGTAAATGCTAAACAATAAAAAAAATTGTGTTGAATTAGCCATATCACAAAATTGTATAGAGGTATTTTCGCATTTTGCTCATTTACCCTACGCTATTTTGCTAGATTCGGGTGATAGCGATCACATTAACAGTCGTTATGACATTATAGCTATTGAGCCCCAAAGCACTCTGGAAGTTAAAAATAATCAAACTGTTTTTAATAACCAAGCGAGTGCTAAAAGCTGCTTTGAAATAATGAACGATGAATTAGCAAAGCTTGATACAACAAAAGCCGCTAACAATTTACCCTTTAATGGTGGCTGGCTTGGTTATTTTGGTTATGACTTAGGGCGTACCATAGAGCAACTGCCAAGCAGTGCTTTAAACGATATTGATTTACCGCAGATGGCCGTTGGACTTTACCTTGATGCACTGATTTACGATAAACAACTGGATACTTGGTTTTATGTTTCGCAGCCAAATGTAGATCGCCTCTCGCTGTATCAGCAATATTTAACGCAACCACCTAAGCACGAAAGCTTTTCGCTTACATCACAGTGGCAGTCAAATATGAGTCAGACAAGTTATAGCGAAAAGTTTGCAGCGATTGAAGAATACTTAAAAAGTGGTGATTGTTATCAAATTAACTTAGCGCAACGTTTTAGTGCACGTTTTCAAGGTTCTCCTTGGACCGCTTATGTTAAATTAACGCAAGCCAATAAAGCCCCTTTTTCTAGTTTTGTTAATCATCCGCAAGGCGCTATTTTATCAATATCACCTGAGCGTTTTATTGCTGTGCATGACAACAAGGTAGAAACAAAACCTATTAAAGGTACGCTACCACGTAAAGCCGATGCTTTAGAAGATGCCAAACAAGCCACATTACTGGCAAACTCCAGTAAAGACCGCGCTGAAAATGTCATGATAGTAGACCTGCTACGAAATGATTTAGGTAAAGTCGCAAAACCGGGCTCTGTTGTTGTACCTTCTTTATTTGCTATTGAAAGCTTTCCGGCAGTACACCATTTGGTAAGTACAGTTACATCCATCCTTGATGAAGGAAAAACAGCAGTCGATCAACTTGAAGCCGCATTCCCTGGAGGCTCTATTACTGGCGCACCAAAAGTACGCGCCATGGAAATAATTGAAGAGCTGGAGCCGCACAGACGCAATATTTATTGTGGCTCTATTGGCTATATCAGCGCCTGCGGTAATATGGATACCAGTATTACCATTCGAACTTTAGTTACTCATCAACAACAAATACATTGTTGGGCTGGCGGTGGCATTGTTGCTGATTCAAAAGTCGAATTGGAATATCAAGAAACATACGATAAAGTAAATAAAATACTCCCTATATTAAATGAAGGTCGCTTTGAATAGTGAAACCATTTCGGCTCGTTTTCAATTAAACCGCAGTTTAGCCGTGGATCAGCTCAAAGATAATAAAAAAAAGCGCGCCAGTGCAGTGATGCTACCTTTGATTGATATAGATAACGAAGCACATGTTTTATTGTGTAAGCGGCCAACCTATTTACATCACCACCCTGGGGAGATTTGTTTACCGGGTGGTAAATTTGAAATTAATGATGTTAACCTGCGCACCACGGCACTGCGTGAATTGCACGAAGAACTTAACATTGCCCCGCATAATGTTCAGGTTTTAGGTCAGCTGCCGGAATACTCTACCCTTACTGGATTTACTATACGTCCTTTTGTGGGCTTGATTAAAAAAGAAACGGTATGGGAGAACGATCACAACGAAGTACAAGCCAGCTTTTTACTCTCTATCGAAGCGTTAAGTAATGAAGCCAATTGGCAACCAATCCCCTTTGAACGTAATGGAAGAACCCTAACTTTAAATGGCTTCAACACTCCTCACGGGCTTTTGTGGGGAGCAACAGCCAGTATTATTAAAAACTTTACAAAGCAACTCGCCATACCAGTTTAAATCTTTGCTAATAAGGGTTACACACCTGGATTTCCACGTTATTATAGTCGACCGTTCAAAGAACAGCTTAATGCTGAGAAAACTAAGTAGAGACACACATTATGATCAGTGCATTTGACATGTTTAGCATTGGTATTGGCCCTTCATCGTCACATACCGTCGGCCCAATGCGTGCATCACGCTTATTTGTTAATGACCTAGATGAGCAACAACAATTAGCAAATGTGACCGATGTAAAAGTAGAGCTTTACGGCTCACTGGGGCAGACAGGTGTTGGTCATGGTTCGGGAAAAGCAGTGATCCTTGGCCTAGCCGGTTATGACCCTGAAACCATAGATGCCGATTTGGTGGACGACATTTTAGCAAAAATAGAAAGTGAGCAGGTTATTTACCTAAACCAAACTCATAAAGCTAAATTCCCTAAACAAGGCGCTATTGTTTTTCATCGCAGAAAAACACTCCCTAAACATTCCAACGCAATGGAAATTATTGCCTATAACAATGGCGAAAAAGTATACAGCAAAGTTTACTACTCTATTGGTGGTGGGTTTATTGTTACAGATGAAGAATTTGAAAAAGAAAAACAAGCGGCTTTAGATATTCGCGAAGAAAACCCTGCCCCGTTCCCGTTTGGCACGGCTAAAGAATTACTCGAAATGTGTAAAGAGTCGGGTTACAGCGTATCAACGTTAATGATGAAAAACGAAAAAACCTTACGCAGTGAAGAAGCCATAAAAGATGAATTATTTAATATTTGGCAAGTAATGAAAGCCTGTATTGAACGTGGTATGCGTACCGAAGGTATTTTACCTGGTGGTTTGAAAGTAAAACGCCGTGCACCAAGCTTATATTTAAAGCTCAATGTAGAAGTGAGTAACGATCCACTTCGTGCTATGGATTGGGTTGATTTATTCGCATTAGCAGTGAATGAAGAAAATGCAGCAGGCGGTCGTGTGGTTACTGCACCAACAAATGGTGCAGCTGGTATCCTACCAGCCGTATTAATGTACTATCATACTTTTATCAAAGAAGTTGATCGCGACATTGCTACTCGGTATTTATTAACCGCGGCCGCTATTGGTATTTTATACAAAAAAAATGCCTCTATCTCGGGTGCTGAAGTGGGTTGCCAAGGTGAAGTTGGTGTTGCCTGTTCAATGGCTGCTGGTGCGCTGACTGAAATTGTTGGTGGTAACGTGGTACACGTAGAAAATGCCGCTGAAATTGGCATGGAACATAACTTAGGATTGACCTGTGACCCTGTGGGCGGCTTAGTGCAAGTACCCTGTATTGAACGTAATGCAATGGGCGCTATTAAAGCAATTAATGCCTCTCGCCTTGCTATTCGCGGTAGTGGCGAACAAAAAGTATCGCTTGATAAAGTAATTAAAACCATGCTCGATACCGGTAACGATATGAAAACAAAATACAAAGAAACCGCTCGCGGTGGATTAGCTGTTAACATTATCGAGTGCTAATTAGATAGCATAAAAAAAGCCGCTTAGTTGCAAAACTAAGCGGCTTTTTCATTACTGTTTATGGCGGTTATTTAACTGGTAATTCGATATCAGCAAATAATTTATCAACATCGTCTTGATTACGCAGCAAACTTGCTCGCTCTACTCGCTCTTTGGTTAAATGCGGTGCAAAACGTTCGATAAAGTCATACATGTAGGTACGTAAAAAGCTACCTTTTCTAAAACCAATCTTAGTGGTGCTTGCTTCAAATAAATGGCTAGCATCAATGCACACTAAGTCGTTGTCGTTTACCTGGTCAATTGCCATAGATGCAACCACACCGACACCTAATCCCAGGCGCACATACGTTTTAATAACATCGGCATCGGTGGCGGTAAATACAATATGCGGCTCAAGCCCATAGGCGTTAAATGCTTTATCAAGCTCTGAGCGACCAGTAAAACCAAATACATAAGTGATCAAAGGATACTGCGCTATATCTGCCACCGTTAAATTATCGACTTTTTTCGCAAGGGGATGATCTTTAGCAACCACAATACTGCGATTCCAGTGATAACAAGGCAACATAACTAAATCTGAATATAAGTGCAGTGCTTCAGTAGCAATTGCAAAATCTGCATCACCGCGCGCAGCTGCATCCGATATTTGCTGCGGCGTACCTTGGTGCATATGCAGTGACACTGCTGGGTATTTTTGGGTAAAGCCTTGAATTACACTTGGTAACGCATAACGTGCTTGGGTGTGCGTAGTCGCAATATTAAGTTTACCTTGATCGGGCAGCGTATGTTCATTAGCAACCGCTTTAATGCCCTCAACTTTTGAGAGTATTTCTCGCGATATGTTAATGATTTCTTCGCCAGCACCTGTAACGTGAGTTAAATGTTTACCACTACGACCAAAAATTTGTACACCTAGTTCATCTTCTAACATACGTACTTGCTTAGAAATACCAGGCTGGGAGGTAAATAAACTCTCAGCGGTAGCTGAAACATTTAATTTATGATTTTGAACTTCTACGATATATCTAAGTTGTTGTAATTTCATGGCTATGTAGTTTCGTTATAATTCACATTGACAGATAAAAGCGCACCCTAATTAATAGGTAACTATATAAAGACTGATTAAGGTTACACAATGTAACAATTAATTTATTGAAATTTCAGGTTAACACAATAAATAAAGTTGAGATAGCAATGATTATCAGCAAACAAAACATAACACATTAAGATTTAAACGCTTTATGCATGGTGTTTTTTTTAGTTAATCGGCGCAAAGTTTCCCACCTTTTATATATTTAATGTAAGATTAGATAATAAGGTTAAGAATTTGAGAATTATAACATGATCGTTTCCATTATAATTGTATTAATTGTTGCGCTTATCGTCATTGCACTGTGGGTTAGTGCTGTTCAACAACACAAAGAAAAACAAGAAGCTGAACGACGTAAAGAGCTAACAAAACAAAAAGCTATCATTGAAGAAACTGAAGAGGCGTTAATGAATAGCGCTAATATCCCACTTTCAGAAGCAACTCAGCGAATATTACAACGTCGTATTCATGATGCGCTAAGTAATATGGTGTCTATTTCAAGCGGTGGTAGCGGACTAAAAAACCGCTTAAAAGAAGCAAAAGAGCGACTACAAAATCCGATTCAAGACGGCTCGGATGGTTTTGTTTTACCAGGTAATGACAAGCAACTGATATCACTAATACAGGGTATAAAAAAGCTCCGTACTATTATCCGTTCTGAGCACAACAAAGGGAAAGTTGACAGCCAAGCGTTTATTGCAGAAGACAAACGCCTTGAGAAGCTACAACTAAGAATCAACATTGAAAGCCAGATAAAACGTGGTCTAGCAGCTCAAACAGCCGGTATGGTAGGCTCTGCTAGGCAGTACTTTGAAAAAGCATCTGCCACACTTAACAGTGTGTCATTTAATGATGATTACATTACTGCAAAACGAGTTGAAGTTGAAGGCTATCTAGAAACAATAAGCACTGAATTAAAGGCATCAAACGCTACATCATTGAAGAAAAAGAACGAACAAGAGCAAGATGATTTAGACGTACTGTTTGCACCGAAAAAGAAATGGTAATCCATTACCTAATAAAAAAGCCCATACAACTGTATGGGCTTTTTTATAACTGAAATTTAGTCACTATATAAATTTACATACCCAAACTAAATCTAGCTATTTAACAAAAGCATTAAGATAAAAATGCAAACTTAATAATAAACAGTGCCGTTAAAATCCAAACACTAATACTTACCTGATCTTTTTTACCACACAGTACTTTAACCGCTGTATAAGAAATAAAACCCAGTGCAATACCGTGTGCAATTGAAAAGGTCAATGGAGTCATTAACAATACAACACTCACTGGAATTGCATCAGTCATATCATCCCAGTTTACAAACTTTAAGTTTTGTAGCATTAGAACAGATACATATAAGATTGCCCCTGCTGTTGCGTATGCGGGTACCATTTGTGCCAAAGGTGCAAAAAACATCATTAATAAAAAGCAGCAACCTACAACTACAGCCGTTAAGCCCGTTCGGCCCCCCACTGATACTCCCGCTACAGATTCTATATAAGAAGTTGTTGTTGAAGTTCCCAGCATTGCACCGGCAATGGTTGCAGTACTATCAGCGCTTAATGCGCGACCTAAGCGCGGCATATTGCCGTTTTTATCTGCTAGACCCGCTTTTTGAGTAACCGCTACCAACGTGCCTGAGGTATCAAATAAATCAACAAATAGAAACGCAAAAATAACACTCAACATAGACAGTTCAAAAGCAGCACTAAAATCAAGTTGCATAAAAGTCGGCATTATTGAAGGTGGCATTGCAACAACACCATGATATTCAACTAATCCCATCGACACTGCTATCGCGGTAACGAGTAAAATACTAATAAGCACGCCGCTTTTAAAGTCACGATAAAGTAATGCCGCAATAATAAAAAAACTAAAAATAGCTAATAGCGGACCCGGTGACGTTATATCGCCTAGCTGCACAAGTGTTGCTGGGCTTGATACAATAATACCAGCACTTTTCAGCGCAATAAGTGCCAAGAATGCACCAATACCGGTTGCTATTGCTTGTTTGAGCACCAGGGGGATTGCATTAATAATCCACTCTCGCACCTTAAATAAGCTTAATATTAAAAATATACACCCTGACATAAACACCGCGCCCAGCGCTGCTTGCCAGCTATAGCCCATACCTAGCACCACGCCATAGGTAAAAAATGCATTTAATCCCATACCCGGTGCCAATGCCAATGGATAATTGGCCCACAACCCCATAATAAAACACCCTATTGCAGCGGCAATACAGGTTGCAACAAAGGCAGCACCTTGGTCCATGCCTGCTTCTGCAAGCATAGCTGGGTTAACGAATACGATATAAACCATCGTAATAAATGTAGTCATACCGGCAATACATTCACGGCGAACCGAAGAATCATTTGCACGGATTTTGAATAAGGCTTCGAGCATAATAAACTTGTGGTTGTAAAAAGTGGCGAGATTTTAGCATAAAAATAACTTTTTACAGGACATTTTACCTTGCTATATACTAAACTAGCTAAGTGATTAAAATAACAAACGAAGTAGCATGATCAAAACGACACCAAGTGGCCAAGACTTAGAGCAACAATTAGACAACATTCTTTCTTTTGTAACGCAACCAAGCGATGCAAATCCCCCTGCGAGCTCTAAAAACACCGATCAAGACACATTAAATAAAGCTCTTTATTACCTTAAAAATGAACAAGGCGCCTTAGCCGCAAAATGGATGCGTTTAGCAGCAATGGCAGGAAACTATCGTGCACAGTTTTACTTAGGGCTATTTTTTATTAAAGGCCAAGGTGTGCCACAAAGTGTATTTCATGGGGCTGCGTGGCTCAGCTTAGCTAGTAGCCAAGGGTATGATCCAGCAGTAGAAGCAATGAGCGATATACGCAAACACATTAGTACCAAACGACTTAAAGACGCCCAGTGTTATGCCGCCAGCTTATATGAACAAATTCATCAGTTACAATTTTCACATTTGATCCCTATAAGTCACGAAAAATAGTTTTACTACCTAGTAACTCATTCTATCTGTAAATTAATTAAGCGTTTTATAAGTTAAATGCAACAACGCTTAATTTTTTAAACTACTGTATACCTCATGCATTTCAAGATTTATTTGGTTATAGATTAAAAAGCTACCGTCAAAAGTATTCATCCCCAAAAATTATAATCTATTGTTATATATGAACTATTTATTTTTAAATAGTTTCCTTATCGTGCTCAGCTGAATAACTGTACAAAAAAATAGCAAAAAACACTTGCACCAAACAACTGTATAAACTACTGTATACATGTACTGTATAAAAACCCAGTGAGTGAGACGATTATGTTACAGCCTATTACCGTAAGAACAGTTAAAAGCTACCAACAAGATGACCAATCTGATTGTGTTAACGTTGTACAAATTGAAGATGAGATTTCAGCGACGTTTGAATTATTAAAAGTATTACACCAATACAATAGCTTAAATGCATGGACACTTTTAATTGCGCCAGACCATGTACCTAGTAAAGCGTTACTTGATTCATGTTCAATTGATACCAGTAAATTATTAGTTATACGCCAAAAACATTTAGTTAATATAGAGTATGTTTTAAGTTCTGCACTTCACAATGGAAATTTTGCAGCGGTGATCACCTGGACCGACATAATAAATAATCAGCAACTATCACAGTTATCATTAAACCTGAGCCATACACGCACTAAGCTGTATTGCTTTAGCAAAAAAAGCGCTCAAGCTGAGATTTCACTAACGCAATAAGCTTGGTAAACTAGCGTTTTAATACACAGTACATTTATTATGACCTCTAACGCACTACTATGTTTTTGTGGCAGTCAGCAACTTTATGCTGATTGCTGTGAACCTTTTCATTTAAAAACCAAACAGCCACAAACACCTGAGCAACTTATGCGTGCTCGCTACAGTGCATATGCGGTTAAAAACGCGGCTTTTGTTCGTGAAAGTTACGCAAAAGAAAAGCAAGCTGAAAACTCACTATCAGAAATTAAAGACTTTGCAACTAGTTGCCGCTTTATAAACTTAACCGTATTAGATTCTGGTTATAATGATGAAACAGGGTTTGTAAAGTTTAAAGCCCATTACTTTTATCAAGACTTGTATTGCGAGCTGGCTGAGCATTCAAGATTTATTAAAGAAGATGAACAGTGGCGATACCTTGATGGTGAGATCACACCGGTTGCTGATATCAAAGTGAAACGCAATGATACTTGTCCTTGCGGCAGTAATAAAAAGTATAAAAAGTGTCATAGTGTATAAGTAACAACCACAAAAAATGGGCCACTTGGCCCATTTTCAAAAACTACACTAAACGCAACTTAGCGCTTTATTCGTCATCATCTTCATCGAAGTCTTGACGCTGTGCAGGTCTTGCTAAAATCTCTAAGTAGAAAGAGATTAAACCTTGCTTTTCAATTTCACTGATGTGATTGTTAATTTCAGCAACGTGAACCACTTGGGCCTCTTCAGCCGTGTTACCAAACTTACAATCAAATGCCCAGTAGTCGGCATCAACAGGTAAAGTTTTATTACGTTCTCTTTTCAAATATTTTTTCACTTCATGCTTTGCAGCATCAACCATACGAGGGTATTTGATTTTCTCATGATTCAGCGTGAATGTTTTCTTCATTACGTTCCTAATTACCTTGGTTTAATGATAATGGCATTTAATGTCATACCATTTGCGCCATTATAGCAATTGCATTTAAATTTTGGATGCTTTTTTTATATTAAATCGGTTATTAAAATAAAGCACCTACAAAACCACTAATATAAACACAGTTTATTACAATCTAATGGCGTTTAAAAAACTGCATTTAATGTAATTTAATTAGGCACTAAACAAATGTAATGGCTGGTGGAGGGCATCATTTTGTAAATCATCATAAAATGCCACCGCATCCATTTGAGGGTTTGATAGCTCGGTGTTGGTATTTTGAATTCGTCGACGTACCGCTAATTCACAGTTATCAATTACGTTAAGTGGAATGTGGTTTTTATCATCACGAATATTAAATGGCTCAGGTTTTAAGCACTGAGTTAACTTTATCTCACTCATCCCTTCGGCGCTTCCCATTTTTGCTAAAAGCTCAGTGTTATTTTTGCCAATTAACATATTAAAGGTATCTGGCGCCAATGACTGCTTTGGGCCCGCACCTAATTGTTTACGCAAGGTCTCTTCATCAGCTTGATAACCACTTGCATCACTTTTAGGTAAGTGAAACTCACTAAAATCGAGCGCGTCATGAGAGAGCATTGCTAATAAAAGAGCAAATTCACCCCGACGGCTTTCATGCACACTTTTATTGAGTCGTGTTTTTAATTGACTCTCTGTGATTAACAAATCACCAATCTGCATAGACTTTAGCCTATTTAACTAATTAATAAGTATTTATCGGCTAAATTTGAATTTTCTTTAGCTTTTTTCTTTACTTAAATAAGAAGTTTGCTATTATCTGCCGCGTTGCATTGGAGGGGTTCCCGAGCGGCCAAAGGGATCAGACTGTAAATCTGACGGCTCAGCCTTCGCTGGTTCGAATCCAGCTCCCTCCACCACTTTTCTTTACAAACAATAATTATGT
>NZ_PNDJ01000088.1:0-8438 GCF_005887255.1 Pseudoalteromonas sp. S1609
ATTTGTAACCTAGTGGGCTAAGAAAAAACCGTGCAACAAAGAGTAAATAACTCCTAGGGAGAACCCTTCGGGCAGCGCCTGTTTGTTATTAACTATAGCGTTATCGCCTATTTATGGGGAATAACCACACAAATGCCAATCTGACGGCTGTGAATTTAACCTTGAACGATCAATAGAACCTAGGAAGTATGAAAAAAATATTGCATTTGTCGGCAGATGAAAAGTTTATTGATATGGGCTTAAATGCTTTTGAAATGGCTTACCCTAAAAAAAACAGCCTATTACTTGTACAAAAACATAATACGATTAAACATGTTAAGTTTGAAAATAAAAAAATAATTAATAAACAAACTTTGGATAAAGCGTCGCGAAAAAGTGAATTTTGGACTGATGTAGATGTTGTCGTGTTTCATTCTTTATTTGTATATAAAGTGAATATTCCTAAAAATATTAAAGTCATTTGGTTGGGTTTTGGTTATGACTATTATGATTTTATTTTTGATAATGAATACGAGATGTTTAGTGATAAAACTCAGCAGATCATGAATGATAAAGCCATAAAGCCGGTTAAGGGGTTTATAGCTGAATTTAAAGGAATAATTAAGCGTTTGATATTTTTACAATATCGCTTAAAAAAACAAAAAATAAAAATGATGCAGCGAATTGATATATTTTGTCCTGTATTAACAAACGAGTATAAAGCCATTAAATGGCCCACAAAGCACAAACCAAAACTGATGGATTGGAATTATGGAACCATGCAGGATAACTGGGCAAAAGAGGGTAGCAGTGAACTTTGTGGAAAAAACATATTATTAGGCAACAGCGCAACGCTTTCTTGTAATCATCTAGATGGCATTGATTTGCTATCGCAGATTGATGCGCCTTTATCAAAACTCATTATACCTTTGAGCTACGGTAATAAAAATTATGGCGCTTTTATAAAAGAGTATGCCCATAAGCATTTTCCTGGAGATGTTTTAGCGCTTGACAGTTTTATGCCATTTGATGATTACACTCAACTTATTTCATCATGTTCGTGTGTTGTTATGCCGCATAAAAGGCAACAAGGTGTGGGTAACATTATTGTGTTACTAAATTTAGGCGCAAAAGTGTACCTAGATAAGAGCAATCTGTTGTATTCATTTTTAAAAGAACATGGCTTTTTTGTGTTTTGCTTAGAAGAGATTTGCTCTGCAGACTTTTTAGCTGAACTAACACCTGAGCAGATTTTAAATAACCAACAGCGTTTATTTGAGATCTGGGGAAGAGCTTCAATTATTGATAAAACAAAGAAGTTGGTTGAGTGCGCATTATAAACAATGTCGATTTGGCTTATTTAATGGCAAACATTATAGTAAAGGTTGGTTATGACTCCTAAAAAAATCGCAGCGTTTGCCTTAGGGCCGTTAGGAGGAGCACTTCTTAGTTTTATAACCCTGCCTGTCATCACATGGATTTTTTCACAACAAGACATTGGCCGTTTAGCCATGCTTAATGTAGTGATAAGCTTTAGCACTTTGCTGTTTAGCTTGGGATTAGATCAAGCTTACGTAAGGGAGTTTCACGAGACAAAAAGCAAACCCGCCTTATTTAAAGTGGCTATTTTACCAGGCTTAGTATTATTAACACTGACACTTAGTGTATTGCTGAGCATGGATAATATTATCTCTAGTTGGCTGTTTGATATAGATAGTCAGTTTTTAAGCTTGCTAGTTGCTTTGGTTATTTTGTCGAGTTTTATTTCGCGGTTTTTATCACTTATTTTACGCATGAATGAAAAGGGATTAGCCTTTTCAATGAGTCAAGTGCTGCCAAAATTATTACTGATTATCATTATCGGTAGCTACGTTGTTTTATCGGTTAATAACACAATTACAAACTTACTGTTAGCTAATGTTTCGGCTATTTTATTTGTTTGTGTAATTTTTGTTTGGAATACCCGTGATGAGTGGCTCAAGGGAATTTCTGAAAAAGTAAATTATGCTTATTTGATGCAGTTGTTGAGGTTTGGCATGCCACTTATTTTTGGAGGCTTGGCTTTTTGGGGGTTAACGGCAACCGATAAGATATTATTGAAGGAGTTATCTAACTTTGAGCAACTCGGTTTGTATTCTGTGGCGGTAAGCTTTGCTGCGTCAGCAACTATTTTTCAAAGTATTTTTTCAACTGTGTGGGCTCCGACTGTTTATAAGTGGGCTGCAAAAGGCGAGAACCTTGATAAAATAGCGAAGGTAAATCGCTTTGTCTTATTAGCTGTAATTGTGCTGTTTAGTCTGTCGGGACTGCTTTCATGGATAGTTACTTATATTCTTCCTGATGCTTATAAACCCGTTCAATGGATTTTACTTTCGTGCTTAGGATACCCATTACTCTATACGTTATCGGAGACAACGGTAGTAGGTATTGGGGTAACGCGTCGCTCTGGTTTTGCAATGCTGGCGGCATGTATTGCGTTTGTGATTAATTTGTTAGGTAACTGGTGGCTCATTCCTATTTATGGTGCTGCAGGAGCTGCTGTGAGCACCTGTGTATCCTTTTGGGTTTTCTTCATTATGAGAACTGAGTTTGCTAGTTATGTTTGGCGACCAATACCACGAAAAAGCATGTATTTGTATTCCACAGTATTAGTGTTTGGCGCTGTTTTAAATAGTTTATATGCACAAATGTTTAGTATTCAGTTTATGTTGTTTTGGTTTGTTATATTACTAAGTGTATTACTTTTTTTTAGAAGTGAGCTTTGGGAAATTAAATCTTTTGTATGTCGTAAAATGAGTCAGTAGGTTTTATTTACCTTGTACATTTAAATCAATTTATATGTTTGTAAATACTAACATACGTCACTGGCTGGTAATGTTAGTGGTTAAGTTTATTGAAGAGCGTACTTTTATACGAGATAATGACGCGGATGTTAAAGGGTTTAGTGTTTTTAAGTTAGATTAAACTGTGGACCAAGGAACCAATATATGAAAATAGGTAAAAATAAATGCTAGCAGAAATTAGATCATTATGGATAGGTGGGGCTTTATCTAGACTGGAAAGAGTGTGTTTGACCTCTTTTTTACGCGCAGGCCATAAAGTGTACCTATATACTTATGATGAAGTATTGAATATACCTGAGGGTGTTGAAGTACTTGATGCTAACCTAATATTACCTAAAGAAAAGATTTTTACATATGGTTCAGTAACCGGAAAAGGTAAAGGTAGCTACGCTGGATTTGCTAATCATTTTCGTTACGAAATGCTCTCAAAGTGCAGCAACACCTACTGGGTAGATATGGATGTAATTTGTTTATCTCCATTCTATATTGAAAACGACCTTGATTATGGCTTTGAAAATGAAAGTTATATCAATAATGCAGTGATCGGTACTAAAAAAGCGGGCAATAAATTATTCGCTAATTTAAGCAAGTACTGTAACAACCCGTTTGTATTTACTCGCTGGGATACGTTTAAGTTTTTAATTAGAAAGCTTATTGGTAGAACATGGGGGCGTTCTGACTTTTCTTATTTACCATGGGGAGTCACAGGTCCTAAGGCATTAACTGGTTTTGTAAAAAAAGATAACCTGTTAAATTATGCAGCCCCTATTGAGTGTTATTACCCGGTTGGCTCTAATGATTGGAAGCAGATTTTTTTCCCTTGTGAGCATGATGTTGATCTCAGTGGTGCCAAAGCGTTGCACTTGTGGAATGAGCAGCTAAGAAGAGATGGCTTAGATAAAAATACAGTGTTTGATAAACATTCATTATATGAGAAGTTAATTTCAGAGCTTGAGCTAGATAAATAGTGGCTCGATTTAAATGATTTACCTTATTCTTACGAGTATCGTTGCTCTTTTTTCATACTTGTCGGTAACTAAACGTGACTACAGCTTTATTGGATATTTAGTTGTGGTTACGCTCGCTTTATTTGCTGGTTTAAGGCATGAAGTGGGGGCTAAGCCTGATTGGGAGGTATACCATCAGGTTTTTTATGATGCGCCGGAGCACCTCTCTAATCTATTTGCCTATTTTGCAAATAATGCACGCTTGGAAAAGGGTTATTTACTATATAACTTTATAATTCACTCTATTTTTGACGATTTTAACTTTTTCTTAGTTTTTACCGCGTTGGTGACAATCGGTGTAACGTATAAAAGTGCTTCTATTTATACCCCAATGACGATCCTTTCTTTGTTATTGTACATGAGGTATGGGTACTTTCAGTTCAATATGATATTTTTGCGCCAAGGTATTGCTGTCGCAATTTTTTTATATTCCATTCAGTATATAAAATCCAGAAACGCAATTTATTATTATCTATTAAATGCGCTGGCTATTACATTTCACGTTAGTCTTATTGTGGTACTGCCTTTATACTTTTTTGTACATAAGCAATTTAGAGCGCGTACATTTTTATTTATATTAGCCAGTGCTGTGCTCTTACAAAGTATAAATATAATAAAAATTATTGCTGATTCGTTACCTAGCTCTAACGTCATCTTTTTCGCTTTTAAGTCGTATGTTGCCTCTGGTGAGGCTAAGCCATTCTCGTTCTCATTTGTTGAGAAACCATTGATGTTTTTTGCTTTATTATACTTTTATGATCGACTTGCAAAGCGTTTTGAATATTACCATGTATTTTTTAATTTAAGCTTTATAGGCTTAATATTTAGCATTCTACTGTTACAATTTGAAGACTTAAGTGACAGATTTGTGATTATATTTAACATTTCTAATATTGTATTGCTTACTTATTTAATGCGAATATTCAAAGGAATAGGTAAGCCCCTATATTTATTAGTGTTATCGCTAATTGTTATGTTTTTTGTTTTTACTATGACTAATTCAGAGCAATACACTCCTTACAACATTTTAGGTAAATTTTATTTTTAATGTGGTCACTAGTGGTACTAGTCGAAAACATTAAAATTAGCCTTATTTTTAATAAGTATGAAATTAAAAATGAAAAAAGAATTAGTTATATCAACAGTATATAGCCAGCTAGAAAAAGCAGTCTCTTTAGCTGAGGATTGTTACTTAAAAACAAATATTCGCTCAACTATTGTTTGTCAGCTTTTTGAAGTGGCGCATCAGAGTTTTGATAATAAGTGCGAACAAGCTTATTCAATTATTTACTCTTCAGATCGGGGTTTAGCTAGAAGCCGCATGTTAGGTGTTCTTTCATCTGATGCTGATTTAATTTGGTTAACGGATGATGATATTGAGGTAACTCCTGAGGGGGTAATTAAAGCCTTTGATAGGTTAGAAAACAGCGAAGATGACTTCATTACAACCAAATATGCAATGGATGAGACACAAGTTCGTAAGAAGTATTCACTTTCTGAGTTTGTTCATAATCGAATGAGCATTATGAGAGTTAGCTCAATTGAGATTTTTATCAAACGAGATAACGTCATTAATAAAGGTGTTGCCTTTGATACTCGATTTGGCCTCGGAGCTACTCATAAGTCAGGTGAAGAAAATATTTTTCTTGCTGATATTTTGAATAAGGGAGGTAAAGGATGCTTTGTGCCTATAATTACATCGATTCATCGAGAAATTACTTCTGGTGGGGACTTTAGTAATGATTTAGCTAATAGTGCTAAAGGGGCTATTTTTCGTAGAGTATTTGGGCTTTTTGGCGCCCCTTTATTGTTTGCTTTTTATGTTAAAAGGTTAATAAAAAAAGAAGTCCGGTTCACCGATTTTTTTTCAGCTTTAGTTTTTTCGGTTAAAGGTTTCTTTAAACTAAAATAATTTTTATGGAATTATAAATGAGTACAGGTATTCCAAAGGTTTCAATTATTACCGCAACCTATAATTCAGCTCTTTATATAGAAAGTGTATACAATGCAATAAAAGAGCAAAACTACCCGCATTGGGAGTGGTTAGTTACAGATGATTGTTCGACAGATTCATCGCTAGAAATTTTAGAAAATATAGCAAGGCATGATAATAGAGTCTCTGTCTTTAAAAATGCAGTTAATAGCGGTGCGGCTGTTAGTAGAAATGTCTCGCTAGCTAATGTAACTGGAGAGTTTATCGCTTTTGTCGATAGTGATGACTTATGGCTGCCAAATAAGTTAAATGAGCAGATTGCATTTATGCAAAATAACGATGCAATTAATTTTTCTTTTACTGCGTATGAACTTATCGATGGTGATAGTAAAAGACTTAATAAAGTGGTTGATGCTACGCAAGAACGTGCTTTTTCTTATGCTGATCAGCTATGTAAAAAAGCGACTATGGGGTGTTCAACAGTAATACTTAGGCGCAGTGCATTTAGCGACTTGTTCATGCCACTACTGAGAACTGGGCAAGATTATGCACTATGGTTAAAGCTTTTAAAAACTGGTAATAAAGCTTATTTATTCCCTAAAGTGTTAACTCAATACCGAATATTACCCGACTCGATATCTAGAAATAAGTTAAAAAAAATAATGCGTCAATGGAGTATTTATCGCGATATTGAAAACCTAAATATATTTTTAGCCGCTAAATGTTTTTGTTTTTATGCGTGGCGGGCAGTATTTCGAAAGTAACCTCTTTAATCTAGAGATTATATAAAAAAGTTATGGCTAAAGCGTGTATATTCTTTGAGGTTTAAACGCTAGAGCACTGTAAGTATAGGATAAATATAAAATGAAGATAGCTGTAGCTGGTACAGGTTATGTAGGCCTTTCAAATGCAATGTTGCTTGCGCAAAATAATGAGGTTATGGCGCTTGATATTGATGAGCATAAAGTTGAATTATTAAATAATCAGCAATCTCCGATCATTGATGAGCAAATTGAGCTTTTTCTAAAGCGTAAAGATCTAAATTTTACAGCAACCACAGATAAACTAGCTGCTTATGTTGATGCTGAGTATGTAATTATTTCTACTCCCACAGATTACGATCCACAAACCAATTACTTTAATACAAGCTCAGTTGAAGCTGTAATTGCTGACGTATTAGCTATAAACCCTGATGCGACAATGATTATTAAATCAACGGTGCCGGTTGGGTTTACTCAGTCTATTAAAGATAAGTTTAATTGTAATAATATTATCTTTTCGCCTGAGTTTTTACGTGAAGGTAAGGCGCTTTACGATAACCTGTATCCGTCACGTATTGTAGTGGGTGAGCAAAGCGAGCGAGCAGCAACTTTTGCAGGTTTACTTAAGCAAGGCGCTATAAAGCAAGACGTTGAGGTGTTATTTACCGACTCAACAGAAGCTGAAGCGATAAAGCTTTTCTCTAATACGTACTTAGCAATGCGAGTGGCTTACTTTAATGAACTTGATAGTTATGCTGAGGCACATGGGTTAAGTAGCAAACAAATAATTCAAGGGGTTGGTTTAGACCCTCGCATAGGTAACCATTACAATAACCCTTCATTTGGTTATGGTGGCTACTGCCTACCTAAAGATACCAAACAGTTATTAGCAAATTACAAAGATGTTCCTAACAACATTATAGGCGCCATTGTTGATGCGAATCGAACACGAAAAGATTTCATCGCGGAATCAATTATTAATCGTAAACCAAAGGTTGTCGGTGTTTATCGGTTAGTTATGAAGTCGGGTTCGGATAACTTTAGAGCCTCTGCCATTCAAGGTATCATGAAGCGCATTAAAGCAAAAGGAATTGAAGTTGTTGTTTTTGAGCCAGTACTTGAAGCTGATGAGTTTTATCATTCTCGGGTAATCAAAGATTTAAATGAATTTAAGCAGCTTTCAGATGTTATTTTATCAAACCGTATGGTTGATGAACTGGCTGATATTGCTGATAAAGTTTATACGCGTGATTTATTTGGTAGTGATTAAAATATCGTTTAAGGCTTAAGTATACGGGCTGCGAGGTACGGGCGACGATTTAAGCACCTAAACCCTAATACCTCGAACCAAAACTCTGCGCGAGGTAAACTCTCGCCTACAAATTTTCAATTGCATTTACAAACTTAGGCCTACGGGTATTATATTTTATTTCAAATAAATACAATCCCAAAATGGGTAATCACCAACGTTATTAACGATATTAGCTCTAAGTGGGTTTGCTACTATATAGCGCGCGTAGTTAATTAGGTCTTTTTCATCTCGGATCATATGATTGTAATAATCACTTTGCCAAAGCTTATTAATTTTGTGCTGATCTCGGGCAAGCTTAGCGCAGCGGCCTTTAAATAGTCTAATTAAAGCGCTTAAATGTAAGCTTACTTTTAATTGAAAAAGCCAATGTATATGGTCTGGCATTAAGACAAAAGCAACACTTTCACAAGCATCTTCTAATTCAAGTTTCTTAATTTCAAAAATTATTTTTCTATTGAGACCAAGGTCGTTTAATAATTTTTGTCTGTTATTAATGACTAGAGTTACGCAGTAATAGTAATAGTAATAGTAATAGTAATAGTAATAGTAATAGTAATAGTAATAGTAATAGTAATAGTAATAGTAATAGTTATTGTTATATTA
>NZ_PNDJ01000089.1:0-1183 GCF_005887255.1 Pseudoalteromonas sp. S1609
TTCGGGGTTCGGGGTTCGGGGTTCGGCAGTAGGGTAAAACGTAGCGCCTTTTGCAAACATGTTTTTATATTGTAGGCGGGAGTTTACCTCGCGCATGTTTAAGCTCTAGGCTAGAGATTTTAGCCCGTAACTCGCAGCCCGCCAACACCAAGCTAAACACAGTGCTTGGCTTAATTTCTACCTAACACCTATGACCTAACCCCTAGTCTTTAACTTAAACCGCCAAATAAAGTCATTAAGGCAATTAACACTAAGTAAAAAAGTACATTACGCTTGACCAGTTTGATCATGCAGGTGGCTTCAAAGGTGCAGCCGTAATAACGCTTTTCAACTTGTTCGGCGGCCAATGCCGTATAAGTAACCACCTTGCGATTTGGGCTTGAAAAGTCAAATACGAAGCGCAGCCAGCAACTAGTGCCTTTGTTAAAGTTACCAATCACTAAATAACCAAAACTGGTAATACGCGCTGGGAGCCAATCTAACCAAAACAGCAAGCGGTGAATGAGCTTAAAATGCTTGGCAATGACTTCATCACGGTTACCACTCACTAAGTCAGCAAAGGTTCGTACTAATGCATAAAAAACAGCACCGGCAACACCCAATATCACAAACCAAAATATAACCGCACAATAAAACCGGAAATTAACCCACGCTAATGTTTGACCTAAGGTTTCACCACCTTGCTGCTCCTCTGTGCGCTTTTGCCCCAATTGCAAAGCATATAAAGTGGCGGCAGTTTGGTCACCTCGAGTTAATGCATTGAGGTACGACTTATATAAGGCACGCTGTTTAGCACAACCGAAGCACACCAATAATACCGCTACATTAAAAACCAGCTGCCACAATGCAAAATCAGATAAAAAAAACAAACAAGCAACCGCAATCACCGGCAGCAATAACCAAATTAAAAACCCAGAAGCCGTGCCAAATAAACCTTTATTCGTTAATAAATTAACACTGCGATTTAAGTAGCTGTTGGCATAATGGCTTATTTGCCAATGCGCAGAGCGAGCCCCTAAACGCTCAAGTATCAGTGCTATTATTATTGAAACCAAAATCATGTAGTTACTCGCTTAATTTAGGGTCTGTTGACCTTTGCGGATTATAATTTGTTCAAACTAGGGGCGATTTAATCGCGGCGCGAGGTTTGTAACCTAGTGGGCTCGATAACTGCTCCTGCGTT
>NZ_PNDJ01000009.1:0-70932 GCF_005887255.1 Pseudoalteromonas sp. S1609
CAATTAAAAAGTTTTTTGTCTTTCGACAGCTCAATGAATTCTGAATTTATTTAATATCTTTCGATATTGAATTGACTGTGCTGCAATAAATAAATTTATTGCTGTTGGTCACTCAGTTTCAATTGAGACTCTAAATTTGTTTGCCTTACTTAGTAAACTAAGCTTGGCTGTTAGAACTCAATCTGTACGAGTGCCCACACAGATGATTGCTTTATATTGTTAAAGAACGTTGCGATTAAAGCGTTAAACTTTATCTCGCTAGGGCTGCGCATATTACGCACTCCTATTTTTTTGTCAACACTTAATTTTGTTAAACTTAAAAGTTTTCAGAACTAAGTTTTACTCGACTCACTGAGTAGCTCGTGCCTCGCTATGCGTTGGCGTTCCCCGTCTCAGTGGGGTCGCATTATAGGGAGATCCGAAAACAGATCAACCCTTTTTTGAAGAAAACTTGAAATAAATGACTGTTCGAACAAAAATACAACTAAAAGCTCATTTTAACCACTAAAAACTCTGCGAAAGCCGGATTAACTAACTCACTTTAAGTTTCCAACCGCATTTTTTTTGATACTTAATCTCTTGATTTAGCTCACTTGCCATCAATGGATGGTTTTTTAACCAGTTATTTTCAAATTGAATCACTAACTCTTCATTCTCAGCTGTTATCTTAAAGTTTGGCAAGACATCATCTTGTCGGCGCATAGATAAAATAACGGCAATACGTAATAGTCGAACAATATACGCAGCAACAATACTATGTACACCTAGATGATCTAAGCATCCCTTTTGAAGGTCCCAGCGATGACTATTAGCTATAGCAACGATCACTTTGTGTTCTGATTGTGAAAAACCAGGCATATCGGTATTTTCTAAGATATAAGCGGTATGTTTGTGGTACTGCTTATACTCTATTAATAAACCTATTTCATGCAGCTGCGCGACGGCATTCAAAAGCGGTAATCCGTTTTGTGCTTCAATCGGCCAATACTGACTGACTTCATTAGCTAACAGTACTGCTAAACTTGATACTCGAGATGCTTGCTTTTGATCAACATGATAACGGTTCATAAAACCATCAATGGTACGTTGGCGAATGTCGGTATTATGTAGCTCCGGTAGCATGCTATATAAAACACCTTCACGAAGAGCACCACCCGCTAACCCCATTTGTTCTATTTCAAGAGACTCAAATAGTGCAATTAAAATAGCCAGCCCAGATACAAACACTAACCGTCGCTCTTCACTTAACCCTGGTAAATCGAGTTCAGCTATTGTTTTGTAAGCTATGGATTGTTGTTTGATGGTGTAGAGCTTTTCAAGTGTGAGCATTTCATTTAAATTTTGTGCCACCATAATTTCTTGAATAGCTTGCACAGTACCTGACGCACCAGAGGCAAGTTGCCAACCAGCCGTTTTATATTCAGGTGCTATTTCATCAATAACATTTCGTGCTGCTTTTATCGCAGCATTAAAGTTTGCTTCATTTAATTGGCAATCTTTAAAGTAGCGTTCGAGAAAAGTCACGCAGCCAATATTAAGGCTTTTATAGTGACGCGCTTCAAAACCTTGGCCAATAACAACCTCAGTACTCGCTCCACCAATATCAATAACCAGCTGCTTGCCAGTACATGAAGAGGTATGCGCAACCCCTTTATAAATAGTTCGCGCTTCTAGCTCGCCACTAATAACATTCACTTTATGCCCTAATATTTCTTCAGCACGTAGTTTAAAGTCGTCGGCGTTGGTTGCTAAGCGAAGTGTTGCAGTGGCAACAATGGTGATGTTTTGCGTGGGAATATCTTGCAACCGCTCTGCAAACAAGGCCAAACACTCCCAGCCTCGTTGCATAGCCTCTAAGCTCAATAAATTATTATCATCAAGCCCAGCTGCGAGTCTTACTTTACGTTTCACGCGCCCTATAGTTTGCAGGCCGCCCGCCATTGATTTAGCAATAAGCATATGAAAGCTATTTGAGCCTAAATCAATGACTGCATATACATTTTTTTGCGGTTTAAGTTGCCCCACCGTTCAAAAACCTCTAGTTACAAATACAATCAAACTAACGGTCGGTTAAGACCGTCCTTTTTGGTAACCATTATTTGGGCGACGTCCGTTGTTATTACTACGATTACGTGGACCAGTAGAAAAATTACGTTTTCTATGAATAGTCGGCTTCGTTAAATCATCTAGCAATGCACTTTTATCGTAATGTGATAATGGAATGCTGTGCTCAATGTATTCTTCAATTTCATGAAGGTTATAAGCATATTGCTCACATGCAAAACTAATTGCATGACCTGAAGCGCCTGCTCGAGCTGTACGACCAATGCGGTGAACGTAATCTTCGCAATCGTCAGGTAAGTCAAAGTTAAATACATGACTTACTTCTGGAATATGCAAACCACGTGCAGCAACATCGGTAGCCACTAAAAAGTCTAGCTCGCCTTTACTAAATTGCGCGAGTATTGACTGGCGTTTCTTTTGGTTTACATCACCGGTGAGCATACCCACGCGATGTCCGTCTGCTTTTAACCATGCATATACGGTTTCACAGCTATGCTTAGTATTTGCAAAAACAATGGCTTTCTCAGGCCATTCTTCTTCAATCAAGGTTAACAACAGCTTAATTTTATCTTCTTGTGAAGGATGAAATAGCTCTTCTTTAATACGTTTACCTGTTTTTACATCGGGCTCTATTTGCACATGCTCAGGGTTAGTCATGTGTTCAAATGCAAGCTCTTGTACACGGTACGATAGCGTAGCAGAGAATAATAAGTTTAAACGCTCTGACGTATCTGGCATACGACGGAACATATAACGAATATCTTTAATAAAACCCAAATCGAACATACGATCGGCTTCATCTAGCACGACTACCTCAATTTCATTAAGGGTGTAACAGCCTTGCTTATATAAATCGATTAGGCGACCTGTGGTGCCAATTAAAATATCAACGCCTTTTTCTAGTTGTGCACGTTGTTTTTCGTAATCTTCGCCACCATATACTAAACCTAAGTTAAGATTACAGTGCGGCGCTAAAATTTTTGCATCTTTGTGTATCTGAATCGCAAGCTCCCGAGTTGGGGCCATGATCAGGGCTCTTGGATGTTTACTAGGTGCTTTGCTAGATTGTAATAACCGGTGGCACGTGGCAGTTAAAAATGCCAACGTTTTGCCAGTACCTGTTTGTGCTTGGCCCGCAATATCGCGCCCTTCACAAATAAAAGGTAGGCATTTAGCTTGAATGGGTGTGCAATATTCAAACCCACTTTCGGTTAACCCGGCAACCACTTCCGGTGCAATAGCAAAGTCTGAAAACTTTTTATCGGTCAAATGTGTCTTAGTCATAGCGTTTAAGCATAACGTTTAAACTTGCAATAAGAAACAAGAGTGTTTAAATACGCACTAAATATTTCGCCTAACTAAACCGGAGAGCGCAATGAGCGAGAAAATAATCCAAATTACCGACGATAGCTTTGAAGCTGACGTATTACAATCAGACAAACCTGTACTAGTAGACTTTTGGGCAGAATGGTGCGGACCGTGTAAGATGATCGCCCCAATTCTAAGCGAAGTTGCTGATGAGTTTGATGGCCGTGTAACTATCACTAAATTAAACATTGACCAAAATGCGGGTACACCACCTAAGTTTGGTATTCGTGGTATCCCTACACTACTACTTTTCAAAGATGGTCAAGTAGCTGCAACGAAAGTAGGCGCACTATCAAAAACACAATTAGTTGAGTTTTTAGAAAATAACATCTAATTAGTGTTACTTAAAAAAAGGGCTCTCAGCCCTTTTTTTAATTTATTTTGCAGAAGTACTGGACGCTGCTGTAATGACCTGCTAGTTTATAAAGCCAACTAATCCTTAGTTATATTCAACGAACCTCACTCAACGATCTAATAAAGCGATTTTGAGTATGACAACTGTAATAAAGAACCCACCAATATGCATTTACGCGAATTAAAAGACAAGTCTATAAAAGAGCTTGTAAACCAAGCTGAGTCCATGGGGCTCGAAAACGTAGCCCGTTTGAGAAAGCAAGATATCATTTTTGCAATTCTTAAATCACACGCCAAAGGCGGAGAGAATATCTTCGGTGGTGGTGTTTTAGAAATTTTGCAAGATGGTTTTGGCTTTCTAAGATCATCAGAAGCTTCTTACTTAGCAGGCCCAGATGATATTTATGTATCTCCGAGTCAAATTCGCCGCTTTAGTATGCGTACTGGCGACTCTATTTCAGGTCTTATTCGTCCACCAAAAGACGGTGAGCGTTACTTTGCTTTGCTTAAAGTAAATGAAGTTAACTTTGATAAACCTGAAAACTCTCGCACTAAAATCCTTTTTGAAAACCTAACCCCACTTCATGCAAACGAACGTTTTCGTATGGAACGCGGTAACGGCAGTAAAGAAGATATTACCGCACGAGTTCTTGATTTGGCATCACCAATTGGCCGCGGCCAACGTGGATTATTAGTAGCACCGCCAAAAGCGGGTAAAACAATGTTGCTACAAAATATTGCACAATCAATCACACATAACCATCCTGACGTTACATTAATGGTTTTACTTATTGATGAACGCCCGGAAGAAGTTACTGAGATGCAACGCCTAGTAAAAGGTGAAGTTATTGCATCAACATTCGATGAACCAGCTTCTCGCCATGTGCAAGTTGCGGAAATGGTTATCGAAAAAGCAAAGCGCTTAGTTGAGCATAAAAAAGATGTGGTTATCTTGCTTGATTCAATCACCCGTTTAGCACGTGCATATAACACGGTTATTCCATCATCAGGTAAAGTACTAACCGGTGGTGTAGATGCTAATGCGCTTCATAAACCTAAGCGTTTCTTTGGTGCTGCACGTAATGTTGAAGAAGGCGGTAGCTTAACAATTATTGCAACGGCCCTTATTGATACCGGCTCTAAAATGGATGAAGTTATCTACGAAGAGTTTAAAGGTACAGGTAACATGGAACTACACCTTAACCGTAAAATTGCGGAAAAACGTGTATTCCCAGCTATCGACTTTAATCGCTCTGGTACACGCCGTGAAGAGTTACTCACTAAGCCAGATGAACTACAAAAGCTGTGGATTTTACGTAAAATAGTACATGACATGTCAGAAATTGACGCCATGGAATTTTTAATTGATAAACTATCGATGAGTAAAACCAACGATGAGTTTTTTGATTCGATGAAACGTAAGTAAGCTAAACTCTAGTTAAATCAACGTTTTTAAATAAAAAAGACACCAAATGGTGTCTTTTTTGTTTTTAGAGTAGATTAACCTGAACTCTGGTTAAGAGATTTACTAACATATTGAATCAAAAAAATATTTGTGCTTATTTTTCTCTAGCTATAGATTTTTAGTGAAAACAAGGCGAAATTACGCGTCAATAGCTCGCCTATTGCAAATAAATTCAACGCAGTTAGCGCTGAAAATAGCTGCTTGAGATGGATTTATTATCCGGAGTTCAGGTTAAGTTAATTTATTCGTACTTTTTAAACAGTGCCTGTAAGTTATTCACTAATGTTGTTAGCCTTTGCGTATTTATTTGTGGCTGAAGTAATTCATCGTCTAGCGCTTTTGCCGCTAAGGCTATGTCTTTAAACTCGAACATTTGTGCCGCCCCTAACACTCGATGGCTATCTTTTTGCAGCGCCTGATAATCAGCATCTTTAAAGTGTCGCTTAATAAGCTCGCTTTCTTCGGCTAAACTTTGTTGAAAGCTCGTTACTAAATCACTCATATCAACATGAATCTGTTCAGTTGATACCTCTGTATTTGCAGCATTTAAGTATTTTGCTAGCACAGTATAAAAAGACTCTTTATCGATTGGCTTTGCTAAATAGTCACTAAACCCAAGTGATAGGTAATGGTCAATTTCGTGGCTCATGGCATTGGCCGTTAATGCTAAAATAGGCTGTTCATAACCACATTGCTTGAGTAGTTCAAACGCAGAAATACCATCCATAACAGGCATTTGAATATCTAACAGTACTAAATCTGGGTATAGCTTTAAACTTTGTTCTACTGCTTGCTCACCGTTTTCAACGGCAATCACTTCCAGCCCAAGAGAATGTAAATAACGACTAATCAGTTTGCGGTTATCACTGTGATCTTCAGCAAGAACCACTTTACCCGATAATAATCTATGTCGATCATCAGACTTTGCTTGCTGATCGTCATGGCAAACTTGCTCTTCAACTTGTATACAGGGCAAATAAAATGAAAACTCACTGCCTTTTTTAAACTCACTCTGCACACTTATATAGCCACCCATCATCGCCGCCAATTGCTGCGACAAGCTCAAACCTAGTCCTGTGCCACCAAAACGTCGACTAATACTGTTATCGGCTTGGCTAAAGCACTCAAAAATAAGTTTAAGTTGAGATGAGCTCATACCAATCCCAGTGTCTTTAATCGAAAAGAGTAACCCTTGCTCGGTTTTACTAACACTAATAGTTACTTGCCCTTTATGAGTAAACTTAATGGCATTAGCACATAAATTAATAAGAATTTGTTTTACTCGCATTAAATCTAATCGCGTAAAATAGGATTTTTCTAACTGGCAGTCTAAAACTAACGATAAGTCTTTCGCTTTAGTTTGAGGAGAAAACATAGCGTGAATATCGTTGATAAGTTGCACCACATCAAAACAACTAATATTAAGTTCTAACCGGTTTGCCTCTATCTTACTTAAGTCCAACACATCATTAATCAAGCTTTTTAAATGCTCACTTTGACGTTGTATTACTCTAAGCTCATCTTGTAACTGTTCCGGCTTATATAGACCATTAATAAGATCATCAGTTTGTGCCAAAATAGCAGTTAACGGTGTTCTTATTTCATGGCTTATATTCGCTAAAAACTGGCTTTTCACCTCGTTTGCTTCACGTAGCTCTTGCGCCACACTTTGTAGCTCTTTAGTACGCTGTTCAACTTGTTCGCTTAACTTTAACTTAGCTTGCTTTTCTGTTCGGCGCTTATAAACAGCAATTACCGTAATTAAAATTAATATGGCAACAATCACCAACAAAAACGTTAACTGTGAACGTTTAGCTATTTGCAATTCTTGTAAGTATTGTTGTTGTTTTAATTGTTTAATTTCTTGGTTTAGCTGATTCGATTCAAACTGGATTTGAAATTGACTGACCGCTTTTGAGGCTTCTTCGGTATTCACACTACGCTGATAATCAACGTACTGTTGGTGTAAATTTAGCGCTTTTTCATAATCCCCTAAGCTCGCATTTATTAGTGCTTCAATTCCTAAACCATCTTTAATACGCATGCCATTATTGTACTCTTTGGCAAGGGTAATTGAGTGCTCTGAGGTTTGTTTGGCACTTTGCGTATCACCTTGTACAAATTGAACAATTGACAACACATGTAACGCTGCCGCCAGTAAAGACTTATTATCTGCCTCTATTGCAAATTGTTGGCCCGCATTAGCGTGATAAAAGGCAACATCAAATTTATTTAGCTTAAGGTTGATGGTGGCTAAATTTGTATGCTTAGTAGAAAGTTGAAACGCATTATTAACGCTTTGATAGTAACGTAAGGCCAACTGATTATAATGCAGTGCTAATTGGTACTGTCTCGATTCTGTGTAAGCTACTCCCATATTACCGTATGCTTGGGCAACACCGTCTTCATCGCCAAGTTCTTGAAAAACTTTTAAAACCTCACGGTACATCTCAAGAGCTGACTCATATCGAGAGAGACGAATATAAATACCGGCAATATTATGTAATATATCGGCCTTATCTTGTGCGCTTCCCTCTTTTTCATAAATTACTTTGGCTTGTTGATAATAATCAAGAGCTAGCTCCATGTTATACATATCAAAATAAGCAAGCCCGATATTACTAAGTAAATTAGCCTGCTTTATCGGACTTTTAAGCGCAATTGCGATGTTTAACGCGCGGCTATAATCAACGACCGCTTGTTGCACTAACCCTTGATAATAAAGCACAACTCCTTGCATTTTAATCGCACGAAAGAAAAGTTTAGGCTGATCTTTTAACGTACTACTGGTCTCTAGCAATTTAAAATATTTTAGTGCATTGGCTAAATCACTTTGCGCAAAAGCCAGCTCAGCTAAATCGCTATAAATAGTAATGCGTTGTAAATTTGGAACATCAGGGTTCGATAAGATATCGGTTGCAAGGCGATGCTTTTCAGGCCATGCTTGTTCAAGGTTAAACTGCTCAAACAAACTTGGCTGCTCATTTGATAAAGCGTCATTTGATGCACTACTTAAAACAGCCAAAAAGCCAATAAAGCAGATGCGCTTTAACTGAGTCAGCATAAAAATATCCTTAAATCCTTGCTAGCCATAACAAAACGACACCCAAACCAAGTATAAACATCTAATTTAGACCAATTCAAAACAGGCACTCACGCCCACTCCTTGGGGTTTAATGTTATTTGGGTATATGATAATTTATCCAAGATACACTAATTAATAGATTGTAAACAATGCTTAACCCTCTGATAGATGAGATTTTTGAACTATTAATCAATAAAAAAGTGTGGATGGTTCATACTTTAGCATCTGAGTTAAAACAACGTGGGTTTCTTGATACTTTAGCTGCCGAGCCTGAGCGCGACCTATTTAAGCGCAATTTTTTAATTATGAATGCGCTTTATCAGCTACAACAGCAATTAATGCCAAAACAACAATTAGTCGTTAAAAGCTTACATATTGAACTAGTAAACAGTTCCAGTTATAACCAACTACATCCTAACGATCCACTACGCGACTATTATTTAAACTGGCAAAATTTTGAAACATCTACGGATGAAGTCAAGGCGTTATTAGATAGCTTTTGGCAGCAATTTAGTAGGCCTACTTATCGCGAAATTCCGCTGAGTAATGAGCAGCAACAACAACTGCTGGTGCGTTGGCAATTAACATCGCCAGTCACACTAAAAGCATTACAAAAGCGTTGGCGACAACTTGCAGTGCAGCATCATCCAGATAAACAAGGAGGTGACAATGAGGTGTTTAAACAACTAAAAATAGAGTATGAGCAACTCAAGGCGAGTTGCTCAGATTAGATCGAGAGTTAACGCGTTAGCCGACGAGCACGAATTTTACGTCCTTTAATATTACCTTCGGTTAATTTGCGTAACGCTGGTTTAGATGAGTTACGCTCTACCGCAACAAATGCCACGTTATCAAGTACGTTGATTTTACCAACTTGGCGCCCAGCAACACCGTCTTTTCCGGTTAATGCGCCTAAAATATCACCCGCGCGCACTTTTTGTTTTTTGCCTGCATCTATCATCAGCGTCACCATTTCAGGTTTGTATGGCGGCTTATCTAATAGGTTATAAGATGGCATTGGCTCAGGATTAAAGTCACGCTCGTAATGGTCGCCAATTTGAGCCACTTTAAATTGCTCTGCCTCACCATAAATAGAACACGCAATCCCTTTTTTACCTGCTCGTCCGGTACGGCCAACACGATGTACATGAGTTTGTGGATCGTGAGCTAAGTGATAGTTAATTACCATGTCCATATCATCAATATCTAAGCCTCGTGCAGCTACATCAGTAGCGACTAAAATAGACGCACTCTTATTCGCAAAATGAATCAGTGTACGCTCACGGTCACGTTGCTCTAAATCACCATGCAATGCTACCGCACTAAAGCCTTCATCGGCTAAGTCATCACATACTTGCTGCGTTTCTACCTTTGTATTACAAAACACCACACAGCTTTGCGGGGTAAATTTAAGAAGTAGCAGCTTAAGAGTTGGATAGCGCTGTTTATTATTATCCATTTTGTAGAAGTATTGCTTAATCGTGCTTTTTTCTTGCTGCTCTTCTACTTTAATCATTTCTGGATTACTAAGTACACGCTTAGCAATGGCTTCGATTGATTTTGGAAAAGTAGCGCTAAATAACAACGTTTGACGATTGGTTGGAATGCGATCAATTATGGCATCGAGGGTGTCTTGAAAACCCATATCAAGCATTTGGTCGGCTTCATCAAGTACCAGGGTTTCAACATCATCTAAACGCAATGTACCTTTACGAATATGATCATCAACTCGCCCCGGTGTACCTACAATAATATGCGCACCATGTTCGAGTGAACCAATTTGCGGCCCAATTGAAACCCCACCACACAAAGTTAAAATCTTAATGTTATGAATACCACGCGCTAGTTTACGCATCTCAACCGCCACTTGCTCTGCAAGCTCACGAGTTGGGCATAATACTAGCGACTGAATACGAAAGCGTTTTACATTTAGCTTGGCTAAAACGCCTAAACTAAATGCCGCTGTTTTACCTGAGCCTGTTTTGGCTTGGGCAATAATATCTTTGCCACTTAAAACAGGCGGTAGGCTTTGCGCCTGTACAGGCGTCATTTGGGTGTAGCCAAGCGTTGATAAATTATCAACTAACCCTGAAGGTAAGGCCAACGATGAAAAAGCAGTTGCAGTCACAGTAAATTCCATAGCAAAAAATAACTTGAGAAAAGTCTCAATTAATATGCGGCTAATAATAGCAGAATTAACAATTAGCAACCATTAGCAACGTACGATTAAAAGTTGCAATAAAGATATTGCAAATGATAGTTGTTTTCATTAAGATCTGCGGCGTTTTACTACTCTAATAATTCTAAGCCGGAAGCCACTAATGAAACTTAACCCTCTTTTTATTGCACTTTTAGCCAGCACCTCTGCAAATGCATTTGCCAACACCGCAAATATAGAACGCATCGAAGTTAAAGGTAGCTACTTCAACGACTACAAAGTAGATAATGCCAGTGGGGCAATGAGAACCTCAACCTCATTACTCGATACCGCACAGTCAGTTACCGTAATCACTGACACAATCGTTAATGAGCAACTAGCAACCACTCTTGGTGAAGTATTGACCAATGATGCTAGTTTAACTGCAGGGTCTAAACAACGAAACAGAGAAGTATTTAACTTACGTGGTTTTCAATTAAGCTCATCAACCGGCTACCTGCGTGATGGCCACCAGCATTGGTCTCATTACCAACAACCCATTGAAATTTTAGAGCAAGTAGAAGTTATTAAAGGCCCTTCAAGTATTTTGTATGGGCAATCAGGCCCCGGTGGCCTAGTTAACATGGTAACTAAAAAGCCAACTGCACAAACGCTATTTAGTGCCAGTGCCGATGTTGACCAACATGGTTCAACTCGCTTTATGCTTGATGCTGGCGGCGCACTCACCGAGGCTGAAGATTTACGTGCCCGTGGTGTATTAGTAAAACAAGATGTTGAATACTGGCGAGAATACCAAAATGGTGATAACCGCGAACGCGATCGCTTCTTAGGTGCCTTAGTGGTTGATTACGATATTAGCGATAATGCCCTAGTACGTGTTCATTATGATCGCACTGATGACGAAGCAGGCTTAGATACTGGCGCTTGGATAGATAATGATGCCAACATTATTGGTGATGACAAAACAATTCGTGATATGTCATGGGCCTTTACCGACATTACTGTTGAAAACATGGGTATTGATTTCAAAGTATTTTTAGCCGATAACTGGCAAGTTAATTTAGGCTACAATGAGCAAACGTTTGAACGTCAGCGCTTTGAGTCAGCACCACGTAAGCCAAGTGACTTTATCGAAGGTGATAGTTACCAGTCACGTCCTTACGATCGCTTTGATGATTGGCAGTTTAAAACTGCTTTTATTGACTTCATTGGCGAATTTGAAACCTTGGGTGTACATCATCAATTACTTGTAGGTGCTAACTCACTGGATTATTACTACGGCCAATTACGCATATCTGCTGATACGATTAATTTTTCTGCCGGTCAAAATGAGCCTAATCGCCCTAATATTAGTTACAAATCAGATGACACTATTAGCTCGTCTGCTTACGACTATTACGGGATTTATATCCAAGATTTAATTTCATTCTCACCAGAATGGCAAGTATCGCTAGGTGGTCGTTACGATAAACAAAGTAGAGAAAACAGCAATAACGAATCGTTCGTACCTAAGGTCGGCGTACTTTACCACCCTCATGCCTCTGCAACTGTTTATGCAAGTTACTCAGAAGGATTTGAGCCGCAAAACGAAACATTAGTAAATGAAAAAGATGTTAATAACGGTATGAAGCTCGATGCTATTACCTCTGAGCAAAAGGAAATTGGGGTAAAATGGCAACTGTTTGATGATCGATTAATGCTTAGCGGTGCCTTATTTGATATTAGCAAAACAGGCACCTTAGTGAGCGAAGAGCTGGTTAACCCTATCGGTGATATAACGAGCATCACCACGCAGGCAGGTGAGCAACGCCATAAAGGCTTTGAGCTTGCAGCTCAAGGTGCTGCAACTGACCGTTTATTTGTTATGGCATCAACCATGTATTTAGATGCTAACTATGAGCGTGATGAAGAATTAGAGGGCAAACGCCCAACTGATGCACCAAAATGGTCTGCCTCTTTATGGACACGTTATGAACTCAATGACGCTGTTGCTTTGAATGCCGGTGCTTTTTATGAGGGTGAACGTTTTGCTGATAATGCTAACACCGTAACAAAAGAGGGTTATACTCGTGTTGATATTGGCGCAACCTACAAGCTTAACTTAAGTAACAAAGATATTAACTTGCGTTTAAACATTGAGAACTTATTCGATAAAAACTACCTAGCCGGTGGCGGTTTAAATAACGTTACCGTAGGTGAAGGCACAAGTGTGCGTTTAGCCGCACAATTTAGCTTCTAAGCTCATTCTTTATATAGCCCATATTACAAAGTATGGGCTATATAAACTAATCCTTTATGACATAATTACTTACAGTTTGCTGCTTTACTAATTTATCACTTGCTCTAAAGTTGTAAATTAACAAGGAGCCTTATTATGTTGCTTTTCAATACTAGCCAGTCATTTCCTCATTTTACACACGTTCAGTGCTGCCCTGGCTGCAACAGCAACAGCTATCACTTAGTTAATCAAAGCCGCTTTTTACGCTTTACCATTTTTCCTATATTTCCGATAAAGTTAAGTTATAAACGCGAGTGCTATCAATGCGGACATAGTGAGGCTATCAATATTAAGACGTTACCTCTGTTTGAGAAGCTTAGCCTACCAAAATACTGTATTGGATTAATTTTATTACTATGGGGGGCGTTATTTTTTTATCAAAAGCACCTCAACACTGAAGCACTAAAACAAAGCTATTTAACCTCCCCAAAAGCTTATGATACCTATTTAGTTAAAGCCGATAAGTTCACTCACGAACCATGGACACTCACTAATTTAAAAGTTGCGCAAGTACTCAGCTTTGATGAGCAATTTATAACGTTTCAGGTGAGTAATTACAGCTATAAGCGCACTAGTGCCATTACCACAGCGATGCGTGCAAGTTTATTGGTACAAAGAGATTACTTTTCTTCTCAAACTATTACCCTGCCTCGTAATGAGATAAAACGTTTATACGAAGATGACATTATATTTGACGTGCTACGCCCACAAGCATATTCACTTTATGGCGGGTTTGTGATGTTTCCACCTAAACCTAAACCTCTTTATAAAGGCTTAAAACTTGATGAAAATAATCAGCAAGGGATTATTTACTATAAAGATAAGCAATATAACGAAGCGCTTGAAAGCTTTAACCTAGCAGCAAACTCAGGCTCACAATGGGGTCAACTAAATCTTGCTCAGATGTATCGTGATGGACAAGGTACAAAAAAGAACATTCAGCAGGCGATTTATTGGTATAAAAAAGCCATTGCTCAAGGTAATAGCAAAGCTAAATACGAACTTGAGCAACTATGCAAAACAACTCAGTGCGAATAAAATAAAGTAGCGTTACCACCGCGCTACTTATTTGCTTTAAATAACTTAGTATAAGCGACATGCGCAATCACAATAACCAAACCAGCACCTATTCCTAACAGTCCGTCAAATACTAAAGGGGCTAGTATTTCTCCTGTGCTACCAGCAACCGACTGCGCATAATGAGTTACATCCACTTGGGTATGATGCAAAAGCTCAATTGCGTGTACTAAAATTCCACCACCCACTAAAAACATCGCCACCGTGCCCGCAAAGGCTAAAAACTGCATTAACCGTGGGGCTGCAGCTAATAAGGCTTTACCGAGTAATTCTTTAAACTTACTTGCGGAGAGTTTGGATTGATTAAGTAAATATAAACCTGCATCATCAAGCTTTACAATCCCTGCTACCAGTCCATAAACACCAATCGTCATAATGATGGCAATCACACTCAATACCAGCGCCTGATTGATTAATGTCGCCCCTGCGACCGTGCCTAATGTAATAACAATAATTTCAGCGGAAAGAATAAAATCAGTACGAATGGCGCCTTTAACTTTTTGTTTTTCATACTCTGCCAGGTCTAAATTTTCAGCACCTTCTGTTGCTTCTGCATGATGAGGTAAAAATATTTTTTCTGCGCCTTCAAAACATAAAAATAAGCCACCTATCATTAAAAGTGGGGTAATTAGCCAAGGCAACCACACACTAATTAATAACGCAGCAGGGACTAATATGGCTTTATTTAAAAACGACCCCTTTGCCACTGCCCATACAACGGGCAGCTCCCTATCAGCAGTAACCCCAGTAACTTGCTGAGCATTAAGTGCCAAATCATCACCAAGTACTCCGGCTGTTTTCTTTGTCGCAACTTTACTCATGGTCGCAATATCATCCAGCAAAGTCGTTATATCATCCAGTAATGTTAAAAGGTTGCTGCCAGCCATGAAATTTCCTAACTAAAAATAAGATCTTAAACATAACGTAAAGCTAGATTTTCACCAACGGTTAATTTAGCTTTGTTAAGATCTTAATTAAACAAGGGACTCAATAAGGCACAGCCAATGAAACACGCTATCGTTATTATTGCTCTAATAGCTTTGACTGCATGCAATAAGCAGCCAGTTACAAATAACTATGTTTGCGATAACGCACCTGCAAAACTTGATATTATTAGCAACAAGCAAGCAAAGCTGAGCTTTTATGACCATGATTACATATTGAATCATGAGGTGAGTGCTTCAGGCAGTAAATACATTAATCAAGAGGTGTTATTTTGGAGTAAAGGAGAACAAGCAATGCTAATAATTAACGGCAAAAAATACCAATGCAGTAACAATTAACCAATAGCTAACATCGCATTAAAAAACTTGCTACACTAACAAAAGTCTTAATATTGTTGATAAAGTTATGCAATCTCTCGCTATAAAACACAAAATAATTTTAGCCTTTTCAGCCATTGGCTTGTTGATACTAACCAGCTGCATATTTTTTTACTGGTCGCTCAATCAAATTAGTACCACTAACACGCGTATAGAAACGTTGGCAGTGCCTGTACAACAAGCAAGTAAAGATCTTCGTTTATCACTCCTTTCTATTACTAAATTTAATGCCATTGCTTATAGCCAAACTAAACTTAATTTACTACTGCAAAATAAAAAACAGGCACACGCTGAACAAACGCAGTTTTTTAGTAAATTAGAAACACTAAAAACACAAGTTGCCCAGCAGCAAGGCATGCAAACATTACTTAAAGCTATTAACAAAGACTTTGCCCAGCTAAATACAATAAGCAACCAAATGCTTGCAGCAAAAGAGCAACGTTTTAAGGCGCAAAGCTCAGCCGAAGCACTAACAATTACGTTCAATGAACAGCTTCGTGAGCTCAGTAACCGCTTGCTTGATATAGAGCTCATAAACGTGGAGAGTAACCAAAAATCACTTTTAGATGCGGTATTTGGCACTGCGACTCGTGTTGATGATTTATTATTTACTTTAAATAATAACGTTGAAGGGATTAGGCAAATAACCACTTCAGAAAATATAAACGATCATCAACAAGACACCTCTTTTTTACTCGACAATATTAAATCTAATCTTAGTTACTTAGAGCAACAAGCCACCCCAATTGCTAATAAACTCAACACAAATGAGCTTATTACAGCATTTGATGATTTAAGCAGCCTATTAAATAATCCTGATGGGTTGTATGCCTTGCAAAATACTGTGCTCAATAATAAAGACAAAGTTGATCAGCGTTTTGAAAGCTTTCAAAACGCCTTTATTAGTATTGAAAATCAATTAATTGAGCTTAATAAACTGGCTGACACGCGCTTTAACTTTTTACAAGAGAGCGCTAAATCAGCAATTAATACTGGCTCTAGCTTAGTGATTATTATTGCGTTTGTATTAATTACTTTGCTGATTATTATTTCAGTATTTACTACTAACGCCATGCTAAAACCGCTTAAAAAGGTGAATAAAGAACTTGCTCGCATAGCCTCAGGTGACTTTTCTCAGCGTAGCAATCCCCACAGTAAAGATGAATTTGGTACGCTGATGCACAACACTAATAAGCTTTGTGATGATTTAACTCACTTAATAAAAGCCATTAGTAACGACGCTTACGAACTCGATAATTCAGCTATTCAAACCAGCGAAAAAGGCCAGCAAATGACTATTGTTGCTAAGCAACAGCTAGAACGTAGTGCACAAGCAACCTCATTAGCACAGCAAATGTTGCAAAGTTCTCAAGCCGTATACGAACAAGCGCAAAGCACCTCTAATGAAATTACTAATGCCTCGCAATTTGCCAATGACGTTAACGACATTGCAAATAATAATAGCCAAAGCATTGAAGCACTTTTAAATCGCTTAGATAAAGCAGTAAGCAGTACAGAAGAACTAGCCCAGTATACGCAACTAATTGGTGCCATTGTTGATACCATTAGCAGTATTGCAGAGCAAACTAATTTACTGGCACTTAATGCCGCAATTGAAGCTGCACGTGCTGGTGAGCATGGCCGCGGATTTGCCGTAGTAGCAGATGAAGTACGCTCGCTTGCAGCTCGCACACAAAGCTCTACAAGCGAAATTACCACCATGATTAACACTCTACAGCAGCATACTCAAACCACTCAAACTGAAATAAATGATGGGCAACAACAGGCTAAGCATTGCGTTGAAAACAGTACTGAACTAAATAATGCTGTTGAGCGTATTAAGAGCACGCTGGTATCGGTTAATGCTATGAGTAAAGAGATTGCAAGTGCCTCACATGAACAACTGGCAAACAGCACCGATATTCAACAAATAATGGCTAAGGTAACCGAGCAGGCCACCTTAAATGCCAACAATGCAACGACCCTAGCAAGCGAAAGTGAAGACGTTAACCAACTTGCACACTCATTAAAAGGTGCAGTAGAGCGCTTTAAGTTTTAAGCGCAGCTAATGACTTGGCTTGTATGAACTGGGTATAATACTTTTAACTTTTTGCTAAGTAACGGCCCACAATGAAATACAAAGATCTGCGCGATTTTATCGATTTACTTGAGAAGCGAGGCGAGTTAAAACGCATCAGCCAAGAAATCGACCCGTATCTTGAGATGACCGAAATTGCTGACCGCACACTGCGTGCCGAAGGCCCTGCTTTATTATTTGAAAACCCTAAAGGGTACGACATTCCCGTTTTAGCTAACTTGTTTGGTACCCCTAAGCGTGTAGCTATGGGTATGGGCCAAGAAGATGTGAGTGAATTACGTGAAGTAGGAAAATTACTCGCATTTCTAAAAGAACCTGAGCCGCCAAAAGGCATTAAAGAAGCGCTCGGACAAATTCCGGTATTCAAGCAAGTACTTAATATGCCGGCTAAAGAAGTTAAAAAAGCCCCCTGCCAACAAGTTATTTTACAAGGTGACGACGTTGACTTAACTAAGCTTCCTATTCAGCACTGCTGGCCTGGCGATGCTGCACCTTTGATTACTTGGGGTTTAACCGTTACCAAAGGGCCTCACAAAAAGCGCCAAAATTTAGGGATTTACCGTCAACAGCTATTGGGTAAAAATAAAATCATTATGCGTTGGTTATCTCATCGCGGTGGCGCGCTTGATTTTCAAGAGTGGTGTAAAGAACACCCTGGTCAGCCCTACCCTGTTTCGGTGGCATTAGGTGCAGATCCTGCGACTATTTTAGGCGCTGTTACCCCCGTTCCAGATACGTTAAGCGAATATGCCTTTGCAGGTTTACTACGTGGTAGTAAAACTGAAGTAGTTAAGTCAATCTCGAATGATTTACAAGTACCAGCCAGTGCAGAAATCGTACTTGAAGGGCATATTATGCCTGGAGAGATGGCGCCGGAAGGTCCATATGGCGACCACACAGGCTACTACAACGAAGTCGACGACTTCCCAGTTATGACGGTCACTCATATTACACATCGTAAAGACCCTATTTATCATAGTACTTTTACTGGCCGTCCGCCGGATGAGCCGGCTATTTTAGGGGTGGCATTAAACGAAGTATTCGTACCAATCTTACAAAAGCAATTTCCAGAAATTGTCGATTTTTATTTACCGCCAGAAGGTTGTTCGTACCGTATGGCCGTGGTAACAATGAAAAAACAATATCCAGGTCACGCCAAGCGCGTAATGATGGGGGTTTGGTCATTCCTACGACAATTTATGTACACTAAGTTTGTTATTGTCTGCGACGATGATATCAACGCTAGAGATTGGAACGATGTAATTTGGGCTATCACTACTCGTATGGACCCTGCGCGCGACACGACGTTAATTGAAAACACGCCAATTGATTATTTAGATTTTGCATCGCCCGTATCTGGCCTAGGTTCAAAAATGGGTATGGATGCAACAAATAAATGGCCTGGTGAAACAACTCGAGAATGGGGCGAACCTATTGTAATGGATCAAGCCACTAAAGATCGTGTTGATGAGCTTTGGGATAGTTTAGATATTCTCTAACGACTTTGGTCTAGGGCTCTAGGCTGTAAACTCACCCTGCGGATATGCTATTATTGCTCAAATAAAGTGCGTATCCGCTAATTTAAGGTAAAACATGCAAACATTACTCGCTGAAGTTGTTTCTATCAGCCCACTAACAGAATTTGTTCATAAAGTTATTTTAAAGCCGCAACAGCCTGTAGCATTTGAAGCTGGTCAATATTTACAGTTGGTTTTAGGTGAAAAAGATAAACGTGCGTTTTCAATCGCGAGTCGCCCCTCACAAACTGATGCATTAGAATTACACATTGGCGCATCAAACGCAGACTCTTACGCGATGCAATCATTAGAACACCTTCGTAGTGCCCACAACGAGAACCAAACCGTAACTATTGAAGCAGGTTTAGGTATTTCTCAGCTGCGTTTGCAGTGCGAGCGTCCAATTATTTTACTCGCCGGCGGTACTGGTTTTTCTTACGCAAAGTCAATGGCCGAGCATTTAGCTGAAATCAACTGTGAGCGCCTGGTGCTATTTTACTGGGGCGTAAAAGAAGAGTCGGCGCTGTATGCACATACCGAAATGCAAGCATGGGCAGATAGCCGTGAAAACTTTAAATTTATTCCTGTCGTAGAGCATCCTACCGACAGCTGGACTGGCCACACTGGTTATGTTCATAAAGCGGTGATGAACGATATCATCTCGTTAGAACCTTACGATATTTACATGGCAGGTCGTTTTGACATGATTGGCATAGTACGTGATGATTTTATAAATCATGGCGCCACTCGTGAAAACATGTACGCAGATGCATTCGCGTTCATAAAGTAACATTAGCGCATTATTTTAAGGCACCTTAGGGTGCCTTAATTGTTTTAATTGCTAGCACTGTGATTGTTATTACCTATTAAGCTCATCAACATAAACAATTTCCTAAAATCCAATCTATAAACCATACTTTGTACAGAACATTAAGCGGGAGAAACCTAAATGTTAAATACAAAAGTAAAAGATTTTATGCAACATAAGTTGCCTCATATCACCCCTAATACAGAAATGACCACTGCCATAGCAGAGCTAGAAAAATTTAAACTACTAGGCGCGCCGGTATTTGATGATAATAAGGTGCTCGTTGGCTTTATCTCAGAGCAAGAATTACTTAAACCCTTAATGCAAAGTAGTTATTTTTGTGATGGTATGGTTAAAGTATCGCAGTTGATGCAAACAGATGTGGTAACCGTGAACGGCGATACCAATATTATGGAATTAGCAGAACAAATGAAGCCTGGTAAGCCTAAAAATTACCCCGTGATCGATGGCGGTGTAGTGGTAGGTATGATCAGCCGTGCCGATATATTAAAAGCACTTTATAATAATTACGTTAGTTGTAATGCGCACATATAAAAAAATGCCACTTTTTACAGTGGCATTTTTAATTATATAACCTGAACTCTGGATAATATAAGCAACTTAACGCTGTGCGACTTTAGCTTTAAGTGCGCTTTTATCAGCGTCACTTAAGTAGGCAATTTCAAGCGCATTCGCTTGCGCTTTTTCCATATCGGCTTGTGACAAACCTGCCTTTGGTGCTGCCACTGCGTACTCGTACTCAATTTCAATGCCTTCAACAGCTGGGTCATCCGTGTTAAGACAGGCTAAAATACCATGATCTAAAAACTGTTTAAGTGGGTGTTTGGTTAAATCATTCACTGTACTGGTTTGAATGTTACTGGTTAAGCACGATTCAATACCAATGCGGTTATCGCGTAAATAATCCATTAGTTTTGGATCTTCAATCGCTTTAACACCATGGCCTATTCTGCTTGCGCCAAGCTCGTTTAATGCTTGCCAAATACTTGGCGCACCTAACGCTTCACCAGCATGCACGGTAACAGCCAAATACGCATCACGTACTTGCTTAAAATGATCAACAAACAACTCGCCAGGATAACCAATCTCATCACCGGCCAAATCCACTGCAACCAAATCATTTTTAAAGGCAAGTAACGCGTCCAACTCGTGCTGACAGGTTTTAACTCCGTATGTACGAGACAAAATACCAATTAAGTTTGCTTTTATATCAGTATCTTTTGTTGCACTACGGATACCATCAACCACTGCTTCAACAACCCCTTGAGGGTGTAACCCTTGGCTTTGAGCCATATAATAAGGACTAAAACGCAGCTCTACGTAATCAAGACCCTGCGCTTGTGTATCTTCAATGTTTTCTATCGCAATACGTCTACAGGCATCGTAATCACCTAGTACCGTCACTCCCCAGTCAAGCTTTTGTAAAAATGCCATTAAGTTTGGCTCAGGATCAATAACCTGAACATGGGGAATAAGTGCTTCAACATTGTCCGCTGGTAAAGCGATATTAAACTGACGACCAAGTTCTAGTATGGTTTGCGCGCGTACATTACCATCTAAATGACGGTGAATATCTAGCAAAGGTATTTTTCTATTGATCATAATAGCTACTCGGTTGAATTAAAATTGCGCGAATGATACGCAGGTACAGTAATATTTCAAGTGTAGAATACTTAAAATAGCGCTTGGAGGTCTTATGTCTGCTTTTTATATAAAAAGAGTTAACGTGATAAATAAAACCAAATCATTTTAAACAGTGCATCTGCATCAATAGGTTTAGTTATATAGTTATCCATTCCGACGTTAATCGCTTTTTTAGCATCTTCTTCGTGCGCATTAGCAGATAGGCCAATAATAGGTAAATCTAAAAAGCCTAACTCATTACGAATCACTTTTGTTGCTTTTAAGCCATCCATTTGTGGCATTTGAATATCCATTAATACTAAGTCGTATCTTTTATCGCTTAGCATTTTAATCGCTTCAAGTCCGTTATTAGCAATATCTACAACACCCTGCTTGGTTTCTAAAATAGCGGTGGCCACATGTTGATTTAATGGGTTGTCTTCAACGAGTAGTAAGCGATACTTCGCCAGTGATAGGTTGCTTATATCTATTTTATCTAACTTACCTGAATAATATTGTGCTTTAGGTAGCGGAGAGTGGAGCGGTAAACTAAAGGTAAAAGTAGAGCCGTGACCCTCACTACTTTTTAAATCAATTGCTCCTCCCATCAGCTCTACTAATTTTTTACAAATACTTAAACCAAGCCCTGTGCCACCAAACTGGCGTGAGGTTGAACTATCAGCCTGAGAGAATGGGTTAAATAGCTGTTTTTGTGCCTCCTCACTAATTCCAATCCCCGTATCATTGACACTAAAATAAGTCATTTTTGCTGACTGCCAAATCTTTAATGTGATACTACCCTTAGCAGTAAACTTAACGGCATTATTTAATAAGTTCAGCAGCACCTGCTTTAAACGAATAGGATCGGTATTAACAACTAAAGGAGCATCATTATCAACCTCAACTTGTAGTGACAAGGGCTTATTACTAACTTCAAAATGCATTAAACTCATAACTTCTTTTGCCAATAACTTTAACTCTACAGACTCTTGTACTAACTCAAGCTTGCCCGCTTCCATTTTTGAAAAATCGAGCACATCATTTAGCACTCTCAATAAGACACTGACCGCACCGTCAGCTTGCTCTATGTAAGTTTTTGCTAATGACCAGTCCTGCTGTTGCAGTGCTAAGTAATGCATGCCTTTAATACCGTTAATTGGGGTACGAATTTCGTGGCTCATATTAGCTAAAAACTGACTTTTTATCTCACTGGCTTCATCCGCTTTCTGCTTTTCCTGACGCAAAGTTAGTGTTTGCTTTGCAACTTGTTCGCGTATACGAACATTGGTGGCGACCACTGAAATTAAAAACATAATCAATAGCCAAACAAATAGCATACCTACTATCTGTGCTAGCCAATAAATTAGCCAGGTTGATTGCGTTTTAGGTTGGTATATTTCTACTTGCCACAACCTATGGCCAATTAACAACTGATAATCTTTTAGCAACGTCATTGAGTCATGCTCAACGCTATAAAGAGCCTGTTTATTATCTGCTTTATTGATATCAGTAAAACCAATCGCAACTTCATTACCGCTATCAAACGAAAGTGCCTCAGACAACTTAGCTAAACTCACCAAGGCAATTACAAACCCTTTAAAGTCACCTTCAATATCAGGAGCACCAAAGACAGGAGAAATAAAAAGCACGCTTAATTCCTCGTCTGCAGGAGCTAGCTTAAATGGCTCACTCAATACCAGCTCATTAAGAATTTTTGCTTTATTGAGTGCATCACGAATATGTAAATCAGAGTTCAAATCAAAGCCCAGCAGATCTTGCATATTCTTTATGGGGTAAATATATTTTATGGGGTAATAAGTATTGCTAAAGAGCGCGGGTTGCCATTGACCATTCGCCATCCTTTGCTTTATAACGACACTTTTGTCCCATTGGGCAGGTTCGTTAATAGAATTAGCTGTGATCATTGGCACCCAATTTAACGCTAAAATTTCTTCATTGTAGCTCAACTGCTTAGAGGTAAAATGATTAAACTCATCGAGAATAACCTGATCACTACTTGCTAAAAATGCACCTAACAAAGATAGATGAGCAGCCACTTCATCTAACTTTTGATTAATGGCACTTTGTGCCATCAACACTTTATCTTCTTGCTTTTGAATGTCTTTTTGTTTTTTTACACTTGCTGCGCCATAAAAGCTAACGCTAATAATGGCGTAAATAAGTAACGCAGGCAAAATAACCTGTAGCCGATGACGTAACTGCGAATAGTTAAATATGGCCAATACCAATGGAGTAAAAACAAGTACGCCAATTGAGTCACCTATCCACCAGGTAATAAAGGTACTAAGCGCAGCAGGTGGGCTAATTATATTATTGAAAAAAAGTAGACTGGTTCCAACACCTGCCGCTATTACACAACATAGTGGCCCACCAATCACCAAGCTTTGAATACTAAGTCTAAGAGAAGATAAATTAAGGGGGACTTTAATGACTCTGATAATGAGGAATGCACCTAGCCACGCCTGAAAAAAAACAGCACAGCTGACGGCAATAGCTTGCAATAAGACTTGCCAATTTAAAATATCAGCAGCATTGTCTAAGTGAATTAAATTAACAAACGCTGCGCCTGCAAAAATCCCCGCATAAGCACGGCGCCTCCATAGTAAAAAGCTTGCCAGCGCAATACCGGCTGGAGGCCAAGAGGCAACCGCATAACCATTAACGGCGAATAAAAAATTACTCAGGTAACCGCTAAAGAAATAAGCGCATGCGAGGCTAAAAGATAATGTAAATACATTTTTCACAACCGTCGCTCCTGCGCTTTTATTATTGATTTATAACTATAATTGATTATTGGTAGAGTACAAGTGCCTTATCTAATTGTGCACTGTGTTTATAACTTAATATCGCTTGTTGTCGGTACTGTGCTTTATTTTCGCTATTGAGTGCTTTGTCAAAAACACGTGCGGCTAAGTCATAATCACCTTGCGCATTAGCTAAACACGCTAACGCTAATAGTAACGCATTATTATGCTCATCTTTTTTCAGTCGCTCTTGAATGCTTGATTGCAACTTATAAGCATTACTTGGTGCAGCTTCACTTAAAATGTGAGCCAGTTGTTCATGCTGTTTTTGCTTGAGTAATTTAACTAGCTCATTTTCGATGCTTGCTAATTGCCCTACTTTAGCCATTTGAGTTAAATAAGCCGTATGCGCATGCGCCTGCAACTTTTTACCTAAATGTTGATATTTAGCGGTTAACTCATCATTTGCTTGCGCAGCAAAATAAGCTAAAAACACTTGCTGCCACTGGGTATCATTCAAGGCGTTTTTGCGCAATAAACGCGGTAAAAAATCTTCAAGCAATTTAAAATGCTGTTGCTGCACTAAAACTTCGGTGTACAACTTCAAATCAAGCACCGTGGCTTTTTTAGACTCTGCTGCCACCCGTATTTGCGGTTCAATTACACTGCTGTCGCCACTAGCTAACCATAACTTAGCCACTTTAAGTTGTTGCTCTGGGCTGATTTCAAACAAACGTTCAAGCGCTTTATCAGGCTGGTTATTTGCCAGTGCGGTTTTTGCTAATAACGCTAAACGTATATCGGTAAATTTAGCAGGCACACTATTACTTGATAGCGCACTTTCTACTTGTTCGTAATCATCATTAATGAGACTCCACAATGCTTGCTCTATAGCCGCATGTTTACGCTCTTGGCTTCGCGCAAAAAAACCATGCTTAGTGTTTCTATAAATAGATAAACAATAACGCACTAGCTTGTAAGTTAAATACAAAGCTGCCGTACTCAGTGCTGCCATTATACAAAATGAAACAATCGTCCCCTCTATGGTGGTATTGTTAAATGAAATCAGCACATAGCCTTTTTCATCTAACACAAAGGGAGTAATCGCTAGCACCAACACAATAGCGACAATAAAAATAATCAGCCCTATCATTGTGCCCACTCCTTCACTTTTTGAGTGCTTTGCAGTGTTACTTGAGGGTTAAAGTTAAGCGATTCTTTTTCAAGATTGGCTAACGTCTTTATTACCACTTTTGTTGCATCGTCATCTCGTTTAAAGTATTCATTAACCAAACGTTTTGTATCATTCAAAGCGTTAAAATAAATACTAGCTTGTTTACCCATTAATGCGTCTTGCGCCTGAGTAATATTAAGCTTGATGCGCTGGGTAATTAAATGACGCTCTCGGTCAGTTAATAGTGGCTCAATTAATACGCCTTCATGATGGCGAATAGTAATAAAGCTATCGACTATTTTATTCCAACTATTACGAATGTTTTGTTGCCAATCACTAACATCTTCAGAGAGTGCATTCTCATCACTTATACTCGCCTCTTCAGGCAAATTAACCGCATTAAATACCAAGTCATCAATACGCTTTATTACGCTGTTTAATTGTAAATAAATCGCTTCTGTCGCAACGGGTTTAATATTGTCGAGTGTTTGTATGTCTTGTGTAATTGCTTGGCGTAACTCAAGCGTACCTGGATGATCGCTTAATAATGAGTCTAAACGTTTAAGCACGGCACTTGTGCCTAGGTAATCTTGTTCTGCCCACAGTTTAAATTCAGCCATGCGTTGCAAGCTGGTGACCTCTTGTGGATTTAATGTATTACCACTTTGCTGTACCTTTTGCAGTGCGGCTTTTAATACTTGTTGATTTTTTACAGAGTTCTCATTGAGTGCCATAGCGATTTGCTCTTCGCTATTAAGCAACGCTTGTTGCAAACTGAGTTGCTCAGACTTAAGCGTTTGCAGCTCTTGCTGCAATATCTTATTTTGCTCTGTTAATGCATTAACCGCTAAATTTTGCACTTTACCGGCATTAAGCTTTTGATAAAATTCATAACCCACACCACTGGCAACAAGCAAGGAAATCACTAACGCAACGCTACCTACTTTACTTACTTTTTGAGGAATATTTTGCGTTTGGTTATTCACTTTTGCAGACTCACTTTTAGTCGTATTTGAGGTGCTATTTGCTGTTGGCTTCGCTTCTTTTTCTACTTTTGACGTCGCTGACTGTTCACTCATTTTGCTACCTTGCTGATTAATGCAGGTAAACATAGCCTGGTCGCTAGCTCCTGCCGCAGTGTGTATATGGGTCGAATTTATTTTTTGTTGTTGTAAATAAGCACCAATGCGCTCACTGGCAACATAAAACTCGCACTGTTGTAACCATGTTAGTTGCGCCGCTGAAATAGTATTAAATATGGCGTCAACTGCAGCATTACTTGTAATGACTATACCGTGTACATTCTGGCTTTGCCAGTGGTCTATCCAGTTAGCTGAGCTAGGCTCTACTGGTTTACGTTGATACACCACACAATTATTTAAATGAGCACCACGTTGCTTCAAGGTTTTTGCTATTTCAGGTCGCCCGCCAATCCCTTTTACTAACACAATATTACTGCCGTCAACATCAGCCAAAGACTTAAGTGCGAGTAACCCTTCAGAGTCATGTTGTTTTGGCAAAGCCGCGCGCACACCAAATACTTCATAAATGGTATCGGCTGTTTGTTGGCCTACCCCATAAAACTGTGCTTTGGTATTAATAGCAGGCTTAAGTGCATTTAATGCATGCACCGCATCCTGTGAAACAAAAATAATTTTGTCGGCGTTTACCAGCGGGCTTAATTCAACGTTTGTTGGCGTTAAGTAGGTTATTTTTAAAACAGGATATAAAGACGCTTGATAACCCGCTTGCTCAAGTTGCTGTGCAAGGGCTGCGCCTTTTCCTTCGGGCCGAGTTATCAAGATATGTTTCATTATGCGTCTCGATATACGTCAGCTAGAATTTTATCTGCGCCTTGTGCTAATAGTTTTTTAGCCAGCTCTATACCTAGCTTTTCAGCATCATCAACGTGACCGCTAATTTCATCGCGTAAAATTTCACTGCCATCAATCGCACCGACCAAACCACGTAAATGTACTTGGTTACCATCAACCAGTGCATAAGCACCAATTGGCACTTGGCAACCCCCTTCTAAATGGCGGTTCATTGCGCGCTCAGCGTTAACACGAATACGTGTTTCGTTATGCTCAAGTGGAGCCAATAATGCTTTTGTCACGCTATCGTTTATACGACACTCAATGCCTACAGCGCCTTGGCCATTAGCAGGTAACGAGACTTCTGGTTCAATAAAGTCACGAATACGCTCGCCCATCTCTAAACGAATTAGTCCTGCAGCTGCGAGTATAATGGCATCGTATTGGCCGCTATCAAGCTTAGCTAAACGTGTATTTACATTGCCACGTAAGTCGCGAATTTCTAAATCCGGACGCATCGCTCTAATTTGACACTGGCGACGTAAACTTGAAGTCCCCACAATAGCGCCTTGTGGTAGCGCATCAATATTGGCAAAGTTATTTGATACAAACGCATCACGCGGATCTTCACGCTCACAAATAGTGTGTAACTCTAAATCATCCGGAAATTCTACCGGCACATCTTTCATTGAATGCACTGCAATATCTGCACGGCCATCTAACATGGCTTGCTCTAACTCTTTTACAAATAAACCTTTGCCGCCAATTTTAGCTAGTGGTGTATCTAAAATAATGTCACCTTGAGTCGACATTGGCACGAGCTCTACACGCACGTCATCATGAAAGTGCTCTAGCTGCGCTTTTACAAATTCAGCCTGCCAGAGTGCCAATGCACTTTTACGAGTGGCAATGCGAACTAACTTTGTTTTTTCAGTCATAAAATATCCATTAATAATTACTAGCTTTTAGAATGAAAACTTATTCAATCTAAGGCTATTTAATTTGCTAAAACTCTAAATTCTTTTTGAGCGATGAGCAGCCCGTTTTCATCAACTACATCAACGCGCCAATGCCCTAATTGAGTATCCATAATATTTTTAGTTGAGTACGTTCTGTAACGCGGAGAAGTAACCTTAAGTGCCACTTCAGCCATTATTTCACCTTCAAATAACCACACATGTTTTACCTGCTGTCCCTGTAAGTTTTTAAGCTCACTAAAAAATGACAGCGACTCTTCAAATTGATTCAAACGCACATCGGCGGCAAATACATTGGTTGGCTCACGGTTACTGACACTGCGAGTCAGAACTGCGCGGCTAATTGTGGCTGTATCTATTTTGGCTCCCACAGCTACACTAGCAATGTGTGCGGATGCAGCAAATTTCTTTTGCTCAACTGGCTTTGCACTAACAGTCTCAACTTCAGGGTCTTGAGTGGCTATTGCTGCAATGGTTGCTTCTTCAGGCTCAGCAGTGATCGTTGGCTCTACTTCTTGCTTAATAATACTTTGTTGAACTTCAGGCTCCGATGGTACCTGTTCAGTAATAGAAGCTGGTTTTTGCTCAACTGAGGAAAAGGTTTTAGGGTCTGCAATCTTGACACTGCTCACCGGCTCCTCATCGGCATCTGTGGCTTTTTCAATCTCTACTGATGCTGCAATATCATCGTTTAGCGACACAATTGCTGTTTGTTGCTCAGTAAAATCAAGCTGCTCATTAGGATGCGGCGTCCCTTGATCAGCATTCACGGCGCTAGACAGGCCGTAAATAACCGCTGCAGAGATCATAATCACCAACATAGAAATACTCACAATCCGACGCCAATGCCACTCATAGCTCACGTTGGGTTTGCTAGTAGATGGTTCACGTTTTACATTTGCTGTTATTACTATTTTTTGACTCATTTTGACCCTCAGCGGCTCCTAAACTAACTTAAGCGAGAAATTAACCATTGGCGCACAGCTTGTAACTCTTGTGTACAAACCTGATGCCCCATTGGGTATTCTTGCCAACTTACATCCATGTTATGCGTTGATAATACTTCGAACGCACTTCTACCCGCGCTATGCGGTACAACGTCATCTTGGCTACCATGAGCCATAAATATATTTAACTGTGTTTGTTTTGCTTCATCTGCCAATTTATGTGGCACACACATGTAGGTTGACAGCGCCATTACACCAGCCAGCTTTTGTTCTAAACGCGGTGCTAAATGCAGCGATACAACGCCACCTTGCGAAAAGCCCGCTAAAATAATTTTACTCGCAGGTATGCCGTTAACAATTTCTTGTGTAATGAGTTGCTCAACTTTGGCTGCTGATTCTCTAACCCCTTGCTCATCAGCACGTTTATCTAAATCCATAGATTTAATGTCGTACCATGAGCGCATTTGCATACCACCGTTAATAGTGACAGCCTGCATAGGCGCATGAGGAAAAACAAAACGCACCCCTAACTCAGTAGGTAAATCGAGCTGCGGGGCAACAGGTGCAAAACCATCACCTGAATCACCTAAGCCATGCAGCCAGATAACCGTGGCTTTATGGGTGCTTTGCGCTGGGTATTCTACAAACCCTAAACTCATAGTGTTGATTGCCATTGAATTTCTTGACCCGCTTGGCGTGTAGACGCTTCGTTAATGAAGCTCCAAAACTCTGCACCCGAGCGGTTATCAATCCATTGACCATCACGCATTTCAAAATGATGGCCATTGAATTTTGTTGCTACCCATACTTGGTGCAAAGGGGCTTGCTTATTAATCACAATCTTACTGCGATCTGGAAAAATAATTTCTAAAATACCTTGAGCCGATTCATAATCTAAATCTGCTTCACAATCATCAACTTGTTCTTCAATAGTGAACATAAGAGCTTCTGCTAACTGGTGATATTCGTGATCAGTCATCGTTAATTTCCTTTGCAGGCGAGGCGCCTAAATAATGGGTGCATGTTTATAGAGCTAGTGTAACAGGAATAAAATCATCCGCGAATAGCTGCATTTTTTAGATATTCTGTTACTCTGCGATTATAAAGCCAGCAACCGTATTAATCTAATGAAAGCGACATATACCTTACAATTAAAACAACTATTAATCAGCACCGTATTGTTGTGTGCATTAGCTGGCTGTGGCCAAAGCGGCCCGCTGTACTTACCCGAGCAGCCTGCTGAACAAAACCAGCCAACTGACATTCCTAACAAACAAACACCCGCCGAACAACAACAGGAGCAGTAAATGGATTTTTTTAATTATAAAAACAACCAACTATTTGCTGAAGATGTCAGCGTAGCAACCATTGCACAGCACTATGGTACGCCGTGTTATGTGTATTCCAGAGCCACGTTTGAACGCCATTATTTAGCGTTTGCTAATGCGACTCAAGATCACAAAAGCCTAGTGTGTTATGCCGTTAAAGCAAATTCAAATATTGCGGTGTTAAACATATTGGCACGACTTGGAGCGGGTTTTGATATTGTCTCAAAAGGCGAATTAGCACGGGTGATAAAAGCCGGAGGCGCTGCTAACAAAGTGGTATTTTCTGGGGTTGCTAAAACGGCTGACGAAATTGCTTATGCGTTAGAATTAGGTATTAAATGCTTTAACGTTGAGTCAATTTCAGAGCTTGAGCGCATTTCAGAAGTGGCCTGCGAGCTTAATTTAGACGCGCCAATTTCTATTCGTGTTAATCCCGATATTGATGCCAAAACACATCCGTATATTTCTACTGGACTTAAAGAAAATAAGTTTGGTATTGGAATCGAGTCTGCATTAAGTGTGTATCAACATGCGGCATCATTACCTGGCTTAACGATTGTTGGCGTAGATTGCCACATTGGCTCACAGCTTACACAAACCAAACCGTTTTTAGAGGCGCTTGATAAACTACTGGCATTAATTGATGAATTAAAAAATGCAGGTATTGAGCTAAGCCATTTAGATATAGGTGGAGGCCTTGGAGTAACCTACGACGACGAACAACCTCCGCACCCAAGTGAATATGCAGCACAAGTAACGCAGCGCCTTGCAAATTACCGTCACCTAGAACTGATTTTTGAGCCCGGGCGAGCCATTGCCGCAAACGCGGGGGTTTTAGTAACACAAGTTGAGTTTATTAAACAAAACCAAGACAAGTATTTTGCGATTGTAGATGCGGGTATGAACGACATGTTACGCCCATCACTGTATCAAGCATGGCAAAAAATTATTCCTGTATCAGTGCGTGATGACGAAACACCTACCCACAACTATGACGTGGTTGGCCCGGTGTGTGAAACCGGTGACTTTTTAGGTAAAGACCGACCACTGGCACTCAAACAAGGTGATTTGTTAGTACAGCGAAGCGCTGGAGCCTATGGTTTTACCATGAGCTCAAATTATAACTCACGTCCACGAGTTGCCGAAGTAATGGTCGATGGTGAGCAACATCACCTTATTCGCGAACGCGAAACTATCGAAAGCTTATACCAAGGTGAGAAAGTTTTACCATAAACGTTTTTGCCAACTAGCTGCTCTGTGGCATGATTAGCACAGAGCAAAACCGAATTAGAGCGCTATGTTAGTTAATTTTTCCAAAATGCACGGCTTAGGTAACGACTTTGTTGTGATTGATAACATTACACAAAACGTTTTTTTATCTCGTGATCAAATCAAAAAGCTGGCCGATCGCCATTTCGGCATTGGGTTTGATCAACTACTGATGGTTGAAGCCCCTTACTCACCCGATCTCGATTTTCACTATCGTATTTTTAACGCTGACGGCCACGAAGTAGAACAATGTGGTAACGGTGCGCGCTGCTTTGCCCGCTTTGTACGCATGAAAGGCTTAACCAATAAACATAAAATCAGCGTGTCGACTAAGTCTGGTAATCTCACCCTGTATATTGAAAAAGACGGTCAAGTAACCGTTAATATGGGTCACCCTAATTTTGAGCCAAATAAAATTCCACTCAAAGCAACCAAACGTGAGCTGACTTATATTATTCGCGCAGAAGAGCATACCGTTTTTAGTGGTGCCGTATCTATGGGTAACCCTCATTGCGTAATGGAAGTAGACGATATAGAAACAGCCCAAGTGGATACCCTAGGCCCGTTGCTTGAAAACCATGAGCGTTTTCCACAACGCACGAACATTGGCTTTATGCAGGTTATCTCTCAAGAGCACATTAAACTCAGAGTATGGGAGCGTGGTGTAAGCGAAACACTTGCTTGCGGTACCGGCGCGTGTGCTGCCATGGTGATTGGTTTTATCCAAAATAAGCTCACCAGTACAGTACAAGTTGATTTACCCGGCGGTAGCTTACAAGTGCGCTGGAGTGGCGAGGGCCATCCAGTGCGTATGACAGGTCCCGCTGAACATGTATTTGATGGGCAAGTTGCACTATGAGTGAATTAACTAAACAGCAAGTAATAGATTACTTACAACAGCATCCTGATTTTTTAATTGAGCAACCTAAGCTGTTAGCGCAACTTGAGTTACAACAGCAAGTACAGGGTGCTACTTCATTAGTGCATATTCAGCAGCGCCAATTACGCGAGCACAATACACAGCTAAAAAATCAAATAGACAGCATGAGCAAAAATGCGACCCAGAATGAACTGGTTTATCGTTTATTTAGCCAATGTCACCGACAGCTGTGGAGTAATTACGACTTTAATACACTGGCCAGTAACTTACGCAATATTATTTGTATGAGCCCGACTATTAATGAATGCAAACTCGTTAGATACGATAATGCCTTTGAAGAGTTAGTAAAGCATAGACTGTCAGATAGTAATCATTATTTAGGCCGTGTAAATCAGCAAGAACGCGACTTACTCTTCAACAATGATACCCAATCAACCGCACTTTATTTAATTGGTGAGCCGAGTAACCCCTACGCAATTTTGGCTTTTGGCAGCCACGATGAAAACCACTTTGAGCCCTCACAAGATAACTTATTTGTATTAGATTTTGTGCGCTCATTGCAAATACGGTTACTGGAACTGGCATGAGTGATAACGCGCCAAATATAAGCGACTTAAGCGATAGCTGGCGTACACCCATTACATTATTTAGTGATTACTTAAAATTTGAACGTCAATATTCAGCGCACACTGTTAATCAGTATGTCAGCCAATTAGGTTTTGCCGCCTTGTATTTTAATAAACTGTGCGATAATTGGTTTGCGGTACAAAGTGAGCATATTCGTCGTTACAGTATGGCACTGCGGGCAAAACAATTAAGTGGCAGAACAATCAGCTTAAAATTAAGCTGCATACGTAGTTTGTATAAATTTTTAAAAGCAAAAAATATTACTGAGCAAGCGCATTACCATAATCCGGCACAGGGCATAAAAGGCCCTAAATTTGCGCGGCCTTTACCTAAAAATCTTGATGTTGACCAAATGGCTCGTTTACTCGAAATACCCGATGATGATCCACTTGCCATTCGTGATAAAGCGATGATGGAGCTGATGTATTCATCAGGTTTACGCATTAGTGAGTTAGTTGGCGCTAACATGCAAGATATAAACACTCGTAGCGGTGAAATATTAGTGCGAGGCAAAGGCGCCAAAGAACGCCTAATACCGGTTGGCTCTAAAGCACTTGAGGCGTTAAACAATTGGCTAGCAGTTCGCCCACTATTTATGGGCTCAGATGAACATGCAGTATTTTTGAGTAGCAAAAAAAGCCGTATTTCTGTACGCCAAGTTCGTTTGCGTATGCAAGAATGGGGGATAAAGCAAGGTATTAGCTCGCAAGTTCATCCGCATAAATTACGCCACTCATTTGCGTCGCATATTTTAGAGTCGTCTGGGGATTTACGAGCAGTGCAAGAGTTATTAGGCCACAGTAGTTTATCTGCAACCCAAGTTTATACTCATTTAGATTTTCAGCACTTAGCCAAGGTGTACGATAACACCCACCCACGTGCTAAAAAAAGAACCGATTAGAGCAGCAACTATGATCCGATTTAATCGCGCAATTTCTCCTTTTTCTGTGCTAAGTTTTGACTTAGACGATACCTTGTACGATAACCGCCCTATCATAACCGCAGCCGTTCAGGCGCAAATTGATTATTTAAATGCGCTACCAGGCTACAAAAAACAAGGACCACAGTTTTGGCAGCAATGCCGTGAACTCGCGGCACTACAGCAGCCAGAACTTATTGATGACGTCACACAATGGCGTAAGCATACCTTGCGCTTAGTATTGTCTGAATTAGGTTTTAAAGGTGATGAAATAGAGCATCATGCAAATAAGGCGTATCAAGCATTTGCTGATGAGCGAAGCAATATTACGGTGAGTGAAGACGTACTAATATTGCTTGATAAACTAAGTCAACACTACAAATTGATTGCCATTACTAACGGTAATGTAGAGGTTGATCGATTTAATTTAAAAGGTAAGTTTGAACTGGTGTTACAAGCAGGCTTGCATGGTAAAGCCAAACCACACACAACATTATTTGATCAAGCCGCAACACATTTACGTATCAAAAACAGCGATATTTTGCACATAGGTGATAGCCTTGATAGCGATGTGCAAGGTGCTAACAACGCTGGCTGTCAGTCTGTATGGCTGAATAATCAAGCACAAACTTATGCCTACAAAGGGCTGGCTGATATTGAAATAACCAACATTCATGCGTTAACCCATTTAATATAACCTATGCTTGTTTTACTAATAATATAAGTTAGAGTTAGTTAATTAACGACATATTATAATAACAAGGACAGCGTATGACGCTCACAGATTATTTAACAACGCTCGCAGATGAGCCAAAAAGTATTAGCTTTGCTGATACTATGGCCGTTATTGATGAGCACTATACTTTTACAGCATGCAGCTTCAGTAACCATGGGTTATTAAGCTCTGCGAGTGAAAATAACGGTTCGTGCAAAATTTTTGCATTTGCTAAGCTCAACGGTCTTAGTAAACAAAATACCTTAGATTGTTTTGGTAAATTTTACCGTGAAGATGTACTAGACAACCCAAGCGCCGATGATCACATGAATATTCGTACGTTTATGTTAGCGCCCGAGGCAACACCGTTTTTAGGCATTAGCTTTGATGGCACGCCTTTAACCACAAAAGAGTAATATTCAAATCAGCATTATTTGGCCGCTACCAGCGGCTTTTCCATAAAGTAGCGCGTACCGTTGAGCGGATAATTATTTAATTGATATTTAACCTGATAACCACGCTTTTCATAGAAAGGCTTGGCTTGAAAGTCTAAGGTGTCAAGCTGAGCCTGAACGGCACCCATTTCAATTGCTGCATTTTCAAGTGATGTTAATAACGAATCAGCCAAGCCATTGCCTCGTGCCGATTCAGCACACCACAACCAACTTATTAGCAGCCAATTGCCAAATACATGACCGCTTATACCGGCAACTAATTCATGATGTTTATCGAGATATTTAAAGCCGAGAGCTTGGCGCTCTGCGTCGAAGTGTTGAGCATTAAACTCAAGCATATTAACACGCAGTGCTTGGTTTAATTGCTCAGTATTATCAGCATGCAATAGGTACATTGGCTATTCCAAATAGACCTATTTTAGCAAATACCTGATGTTAAAACAGGTTATTTTGTCCAAAGGGAACTTCAAGCATATTGCTAGAAATTTTTTCCGGTTGACCACACATTTCATCATAAGCGCTGGTATGCCTGAGCATCATTTGCGCGTAGGCAATGTCTTCAAAGCGTTTTTGAATATGTAATGGGCTGACTGCCTTTACAAATTCACCATCGCTTTCTTGTACATAGTATTCAACATTATTAATGACAACAGACACTTGATACAAGGCCATTTCCAGTGAATGAACCACCACTTTTTGTAATGGCTGATGCTTTTTTAGTTCTGAAAATTGAATACCCATATTAACCTACCTACTGTTAAATTAACTGTCCAAGTAATCAATACGCAGCTTTGCTATAATCGCGATCAGATTTTTTTAATTACGCGCTATCATGGATACAAAAATTCGACTCGCAAAGTACATAGCGCATGCCGGTGTTTGCTCACGCAAGCAGGCCTCGCGTTTGATTGACGAAGGTGTGGTCATGGTTAATAATCGCCCCGCAAATCATATTGATCATGTGGACGAAAACGACAGTGTCATTGTTAATGGCCAAGCCATTAAAGGCCCTGCCGATTTAGTCTACTTTGCTTATCACAAACCAGTAGGAATTGATTGTAAACTCAATCAGCACGACCCAAGCAGCCTTATTCATCACTTGCCACAACTAACACGGGTATACCCTATTGGTCGCCTTGATAAAGACTCACGCGGATTGCTTATTTTAACCAATGATGGGGATTTTTGTAACCAGCTGATCCACCCTGACTTTCATCAGCCTAAACGCTATTTAGTAACCGTCAATAAACCTTTAGATGCGGATTTTTGCGAAGAAATGGCTGCAGGCGTCCCTGTCGACAAGCAAATGACTTTGCCGTGTGAGGTGACTAAAATCACTGACAATCAGTTTAGTATTATTTTAAAACAAGGACTAAATCGACAAATTCGTAAAATGGCGCATTACTGTGGTTACAAAGTGATTGATTTATACCGCGTACAGATCAGTGAATTACTGTTAGACCATTTAAATTTACCTGAAAACCAGTTTATAAAAATTAATAAAAGCGACATTTTAGGCTAACAAGCTCACGCTACCCCCTCACTTTAATGCGATTAAAAAATATAAAATAAACTTGCAAAAATAGATTACAAGTGTAGTCTTAAATTAAAGATTACACTTGTAGGCAATAAAATGATCGAATTATCAAAAGCAGAATTTGAAGTACTCGATGCGCTATGGATTAGCTACCCCGCTAATGCCAGCCAAATTATTGAGCGCTTGAGTGATGATAAACAATGGCACGAAAAAACCATTAAAACCTTACTAGGTCGATTAGTTAAAAAAGGAGCGCTTAGCTTCGAAAAAGAAGGCCGCCAATATATTTACACCCCCTGTATAAATCGTGCTGATTACACCCAAAAAGAAAGCCAGAACTTTATTGAGCGTTTTTTTAGTGGCCGCATAGCTCCGTTGGTAAGTGGTTTTGCAAAATCAGAAAAACTCTCTCAACAAGATATAAACGAGCTTAAAAAAGTCATAGATGACTGGGAAAAAAACCAAAAGTAAGGGATTCTCATGGTTATTCAAACAAGCTTTAATTGGCTAATAGAGCAACAACTATTATTGAGTCTGTTGTTTGCAGGATTTGTTTTACTTGAGCGCTTTGGCTTAAAAGCAATTGGTTCGCAGCTTATTTATAAATTAGTGTGGTTAATACCAGCCTCGCTGCTTGTCGCTAATTTACCCAATGCAATTAGGCCATTACAAAACAGTCCAATTAGTCATTATATCATTACTCCAAATCAACCATTAATAAGCACTATTAGTATTAACTGGGCGCTATTTTATGTAGTTATTACGGCACTGCTTTTATTCGCCACTTGGATTATTCACCGCCGATTTGTAAGCAACCTACAGCTTTGTGAAGTAACAAATTTACAAGCAGAAATAAGCTTAGGGGTAAAAACCTTTACTAGTCATCAAGTGGCAACACCTATGGTAATTGGGGTACTAAATAGCAAGCTAGTTTTACCACACAACTACAATACTCTGTTTGATAAAGCCACATTGGCGCTTATTTTAGAGCACGAAAATGTGCATATAAAACGCAAAGATAACCTAACAAATGCGCTGCTATTACTGGCTACAATTTTAATGTGGTTTAACCCTTTAGCTTGGATGGCATACGCAAGCTGTAGACGTTTGCAGGAGCTAACTTGTGATGAACGGGTACTAAGTAATAAAACCACACAGCAACAAATTTTATACAGCAAAGCCTTAGTAAACTGCGCTGCCAATGCGCCAGCGGGTCTGATGGCTTATTCACACTACGGAGATAAAAAAACCATGTTACAACGACTTACTAATATCAAACATAACGGCGCACATTCGCGCCTAGCAAAAGGAAGCGTGTTACTTATAGCAGCAAGCTTGCTCAGTGGCTTAGCTGTTGCAAAGCAACCTGAAGCATCAGCTAAAAAAGAAACATCTATCGCTCCCGTAATGCGAATCGAACCGCTTTACCCAAAACAAGCGGCGGAACAAGGCATTAGCGGTTCAGTGGTATTAAAATACGACATAACCCCAGCAGGAAAAACAGCTAACATTACTGTTGTAAAAGCTGAACCAGAAGCAGTCTTTAACAAAGAAGCAAAAAGAGCACTGATGCAATGGCAATATACGCCTTCATCAATGGGACAACAGAACGTACTAATACAACTTGATTTTTCACTCAACAGTACAGTTACAAAAAGTGATTTAATAGAGCGAGTTAACATATCGCATTAATGGGAATAAGTGTTTAAGACTATAAAGCAAGCACCCTTTTAGGCTGCTTGCTTTGTGGTTTTTGCTTATTCTCGTTATAAACTGACGGCGATCATGCCAATAGCGGTCCCTATTCCCACCAGCCAAGTGAACGATCGAATAATATCGAGGTTTAAGTAATAAAAAACACAAAATAAAATACGCGCTACAATATGCGTCATCGCTAAAGTTTCGGTTACGGCATTAACATTATTGGTGCCTAACACCACAGCCAAAGCAACGGCAAATACCGCTAGCGACTCAAAACAATTTTGATGTGCGGCCAACGCCCTTGCTCCGAGCCCTGTAAGTTGCGTTTGTTGCTGGCGCGGATGTTTATTATCGTAACCACCGAGCTTATTCATTTCTATAATAGCTGGGATCCTTGCAACATAAGGCATGATCACTGCAATTAAGGCGCAAACCAATAAAGTCGTCATTATCATTCTCAAGTTATTATTTATAACTCAAAATAACACAGCAAAAAGAAAAAAGCCGCCAAATATGAATAACCTGAGCTCTGGCGGCTAGCAGTAACATCCCAGACACTATAGCCGATTTAAGCAGTGCGTCACTGTGGCAAATTGTCGCAGGTGATGAATATTCATTATGCCTTTTTGATGGTCGCTTTCATGTCACAGTACTGCTAAATTACTCCTCCGCTTATTGTATGTTGTTTAAGATGATTTGGATTTTACTGACTATTTTTGCTGCATTTATGCAGTCATGGCGCAATGCTCTGCAAAGTAAATTAAGCACTCATGTGAGCATTGCTGGCGTTACATTAGCCCGTTTTATTATGGCAAGCCCTATTGCTGGGCTGTATTTATATGCGCTTTATTATTACCAAGATGCTCCCTTTCCTTCATTCAACCCTTTATTTATTAGCTACATTATTGGTGCCAGCATAGTGCAAATTATTGCCACGGGACTCATGGTTAAATTATTTAAAATGAATAATTTTGCTGTAGGCGCCGGCCTAGCTAAAAGTGAAGCGCTTATGGCGGCCATACTCGGGTTACTGTTTTTTGGCTCAACGCTTTCATTACTTGGTTGGTTTGGCGTGTTTATTGGTGCAATTGCGGTATTGCTATTAAGTGGTATCGCCAATGTGAAACACTTTAGCTTAAAAACAGCATTAACAGGACTTGCCTGCGGCACTTCGTTTGCGTTGTCATCGTCATGGATCAGAGAAGCCAGTTTAAGCTCAGGTATAGCTTTTCCGTATGCGCCTGCATGGGTTTTATTGCTTGTTATTAGTTTACAAACACTGATGCTGTGTATTTATATTGCCTTAAAGGAACGCGATACATTTAAAACTATGTTTCAGCATAAGGGCATGACTTGTACGGTGAGTATATTTAGTTGCTTGGGATCAATAGGTTGGTTTAGCGCAATGAGCTTGCAACATGTTGCCTATGTAAAAACGCTCGGCCAGATAGAAGTATTTTTTACGATATTGATTGCTGTTTTATGGTTAAAACAACCGCTAAAACGCCAAGATAGCGCTGGGCTATTATTGATTGCAGTGGCTGCGATATTGGTAATGCTGCCGAGCAGCTAAAAAAGCGCAGGTATCAACCTGCGCTTGTTTAATCTAACAATTAATGACTAATTTTTAAGGTGATGACACCACAAATAATCATTAACACACCAGCAATACGACCAAACGTGGCGGCATCACCGTAAAATAATATACCCACTAAAAACGTACCAGCAGCACCAATACCCGTCCATACTGCGTACGACGTGCCCATAGATATTTGCTTTTGCGCCAACCACAACATAAAGCCGCTCGCGACCATAAACGCAATGGCAATCGCGATGCCCTGCCAACGAGTTTCAGGGGTTTGAGAAATTTTTAACCCTATAGGCCAGCCAATCTCAAGTAACCCAGCAATAATTAAATACATCCACGCCATTAAATATCTCTCTTTTTCAATATCACTTCATACAAATCGTGACGGCGGTCTTTTAAGTTACGCACTGTCCCTTCACTGTGAAGAATTTTTAACTTATCCATATCTAAGTCGCTAAATAATAACATTTCTGTATTGGTGGTGGCTTCATTTAGTGTGGCATCGTGCGGAAATGAAAAGTCCGATGGGGTTAGTACCGCCGACTGTGAAAACTGCACATCTAAGCTTTCTACTTCAGGTAAGTTACCCACAGAGCCTGCAATAACCACATAACATTCGTTTTCAATGGCACGTGCTTGGGCACAATGGCGTACACGCAAGTAACTATTTTTAGTGTCAGTCCAAAATGGCACAAATAAAATATCCAAACCTTGGGTGGCCAAAATACGTGACAACTCAGGAAATTCGACATCGTAACAAATTTGAATACCTACACGGCCTGCATCTGTATCGAATACAGCAATTTTATCACCGCCTTGGATCACCCAATCGTTTTGTTCATGCGGGGTAATATGAATTTTACGTTGCTCGTCTATTTTACCGCTGCGATGGCATAAATAACTAACGTTATATATTTTATCGTCTTCGGCAAGCGGCATTGAGCCGGTAATAATGTTGGCGTTGTATTCTATCGCCATACGCGACATGGCGTTTTTAAAGGTCTCAGTGTATTCGGCTAAATACCGAATTGCCTCGGTTTGGTTACTTTGTTCAGTTAATCCCATCAGTGGCGCATTAAAAAACTCAGGGAATAAAATAAAATCGCTTTTGTAATCAGATACCGTATCAACAAAGTATTCAACTTGCTTAAGCATTTCTTCAACCGATTCAACACAGCGCATTTGCCATTGCACAGCTCCTACGCGCACGATTGATTTAGTTGACTCAATAACGGTGTCGGTTGGCTCATACATAATGTTATTCCACTCAAGTAATGTGGCATAACCGACCGACTCCTGATCTTCAGGTAAATATTTTTTTAATAATCGTTTAACCTGAAAGTCATTAGCTAATTGAAAACTGAGTATGGGATCGTATAACTCTTTTTGATCGACCTTTGCAATGTATTCCATCGGGGTCATTTCGCTGCTGTGATTGTAATAACGCGGAATACGCCCACCCGCCAAAATAGCGCGTAAATTATACTGACGACACAATTCTTTTCGCGCATCATATAAACGACGCCCTAAACGCATGCCACGGTATTGCTCACTAATGGCAACATCTAAACCGTATAAAGCATCCCCTGTGGTGTCGCTAAATACACGGTCGTGGCCGTCGGCAATATCTTCATAGGTATGCGGGTTTGAAAAACGCGCATAATCTACCTGTACACTCAGCGCTAAACCCACCAGCACGCCGTCATCCACAATACCGATTTGCCCTTCAGGGAACTGATCGATGAGTCTAAAAATAGTATGGCTTGGCCATGCTCCGCCTAGGTCGGGGTAAGCTTCGTCCATCAAGGTTTTAATTTGTGGGTATTGTTCTCGGGTTAAGTTACAAATTTCAAGATGGGTTTTTTCTGCCGACATACGCAACTCCTTGGGGCATGTAAGAATCAAAAAAGCTGAACACATGCTCAGCTTTATTAGGTTTATGCGTTTTTATTCGCGCTTTGCGCTACTTTAAACTGCGATAAAAAAGTGTGGTTACCCGCTCTTTAGGTAACCAATTAGCATATTCAAGGCCAAGTTCTGACAATGGATCTGCTTTAAGTACCTGCTCTAAACTGGCGTCATTTTGCATTGCTTTTAGCATAACATCTTTCGCTTTTTGCACCAGCTTACGATACGTGATCAGTCCTGAACGGTCACTTAGCGGGCCATGACCAGGAATAACTTGAGTTTTATCATCAATCTGATTAATCACATCATCAACCGCCGCTAAAACACCATCAACGCTACCCCCGCTGTCTACATCAACAAACGGCAGGCTGCCAAAGTTAAAGTAAATATCGCCCATGTGCACAATATTATCATTATTGAAAAAAATCACCGCATCGCCATCGGTATGGGCATGTTGATAATGCACAACATGCGCTTGCTCATTATTAAAGTGCAGTGTTAAATCATCACCAAAACTAATTCGTGGTAGGTAATCCGACCCTTCGCCATGTTTTTCTTTTAGGCGTTTATGTACATTATTGTGGGCAATAACATGGGCTCCGGCTTTAGCAAAGTTTTCGTTACCACCGGTGTGATCGCCATGATGATGAGTGTTAATTACAAACTCTGCACTGCCTGGCTTTAAGTCGCTAATGGTTTTTTTAATATCGTCTGAGAGTTTGGCAAACTGATCATCAATGATATATATGCCATCATCCCCTACGCTGGCTGCAATGTTGCCACCTTGTCCGTATAGGACGTATACATGCTCGCTCAGTTGCTTAGCTGTAACTGGGTTGTCATCCGCCGCCGCGTAGTTGCTTAGTAGTAAAGTCGTTATTAATGCCGGTAGTAATTTTTTCATTGTTGTAACCCTATAATTAATAATCATGGTTATAAAACGTGATAGCAACTTATTTAGCTCACTCTGCATCCAAAGCTAGTCGTTGATAGGCACTATTTCAATTTGATGCATGAATGTTTGCGGTAACAATGGGGTGTGCTTTCCTTCTACATATTCATCAAAACCGGCTCGATAAAACTCAGAAAGCGGGTGCCCTGATTGCCCTCCAGGCACTGTTAAAATGGCACTTTCTAAATATCCAGGCTGGGCAATAAATCGCTGCGATGCGCCAAAACTGGTTTTTTGTACGGCAGGCATATAGCTATCACCAAACCCTGGAGCGGTAGGCATATTTAGTAGCTTACTCAATAGAGGTATTTGTTTAGCAAATGGGTGTTCAATCGCTAATTCGTTTACTTTACCCCATTGCCAGTTTTGAATGTTATTCCCAAACTTTGCTGTTAACTGCGCGAGAGTTTGCTCAAAAGCTGCCTGTAATTGCTGCTCCCAATTCGTAAATTGCGGGTTAACCCAACTTGCTGGCTGCGCTTTTATTAACTGCCAAACAGCGGGCTCCAAATCGCGTTTTACATAACTTAATGTACCATCCTGCTGATTGAGGCTGGCTTCAATACTACTAAATAAAATATTTATTAGTTCATCACGATACGTTTTAACTAAAGTATAACCAACGGAGGTTGAGCAGGCGCATTGCTGCCAGTTATCCAGTGCATTGATATAATCTGCATTGTGTTCTGGCTGCTGTTTTAACTGCTCAAGTAATAAGCTATGCCAAGGAGTTAAAAAACGCGCTTGATTGTCTAACTGTAATTGGTAAAAGTCGCCTTCGTTAAACTGCTGTTTTTCAAACAACCGATCGCGTATTTGCGTCGCACGAGCACCTAGGGCATAGCCGCCATTACCAAAACGTGCATTATCCTCAGCAGAGACCACTCGCGAATTCCCTGTCCATAGACGCCCACTCTCAGGGTTTTTAACAAACGGGCGAATAACTTCATTTTGCTGCCAAGTTGCTGAATATTCACTTTCATTAATGGCTAACTCACTGGGTACTGTTCGCGCAGGAATACCGCCCATGTGTTTCCAAGCTGCACTGCCTTGACTATCTACCACCATTAAGTTTTGTACCGGAATACCCACGTTACTTGCAATATTAAGGGCATCATCCACTGTTTCAGCCTGCTCAAGCTGTAACAATTGCATATCAACGGCATACGGCTGATGCGCAGCCCAACTTAAGGCATAAGGCTGATTGTTAATGTATTTAACAGGGCCATACTCACTTAGCGTTAAGGGATAAATTTCATCGTTGCCATTATCCAAGGTAATTACTTCATTTACTTGCCATGTTTTACTGCTATCCGTTAGTGCAACCCAGTCGGCTGTATCTATATAGCCATTAGTAAATCCCCATGCAATTTTATTATTACTGCCAACCACAATGGCAGGTGCTCCTGGTAACGAAACACCGGTTACCTGATAAGCTTGATTGTTATGAGTGTAATTAAGCTGCGCTCGATACCAAATAACCGGCACCGCCATTGATAAGTGCATATCATCTGAAAGCATCGCAGCTTGAGTATTAGTTAAATCTGCGGTCACTGCCCAGTTATTACTGCCTACTTCTAAATTAGCAGTAATGCTTTTAATCGCCGCTAATGGCTGCGTTGGTAACTGGGGTATAGTTTGGGTATAAGGTGTTAAAACACTGCCATCTAATGCTGCTTGGTATTGGCTTGGTTGGGTTAAAAATTCAACTATTTTTGCGCCATATTGCTGTTGTATTTGAATTAAAGCTTGATCGCGTTCAAAGGTGGCAGTTTGTAAATCTAAATACATGCTAAAAATAACTAACAGACTATCTTCGCTTTGCCATGGTTGTTGCTCAGCCCCTGTAAGTAGGTATTCAAAACTTGGGTACCCTACTTGCGCAAGTCCTTCGTTTACACCTTGTGCATAGCTTTTTAGTAGTTGCTTATCGGCTTCAGGGAGAGTTTTTAAAATCGCTTGGCTGCGTTTGCGTAATTGATGAAAGCGCATTTTTTTATCAAGAGCAAGCGCGGCTTTACCAAATAGCTCACTGAGCTCACCTGCGGCATTACGTCTAAGTAAATCCATTTGAAAAAAGCGATCTTGCCCGTGAGCATAACCTAAGCCATAGGCAGCATCGTGGCGAGTTGCTGCAGTAATAACAGCTTGGCCAAGCGTATCTCGAGCAACTTTAACAGGCTGTGTCACCGCATCGCTTCGGCCTTTACCATCAAGGGTAGGTAAACTTAAGGTCAAAACGCCGTAAACAATGGCAGTACCAGCGAGCGCTAAAACCACAACAACCAATAGCAACCGCTTGATTACTTTAAACATAAATATACCCTTCAACTATTTCAATAAACTATTATTAGCATATATTCATAATCGTTCTATTAAAAACGCTACGAAAAGCGGGTAAAGGGTGAAATAAACATCAAAATCCACGATAATACACAGTTCATGTATTGTGCAGACCTAGTTGAGATCAAAATGACTGAAAAAACATTTATTAAAGGTAAAGACCGCGATTTAGAATCGTCTATCTCTACCATGCAAAACAAGCTAAAAGCGCTAAATATTAATATTGAAGAAGCGCTATGGCTTAACCCTGTAGCAAACTGTTATTCAGTTCATATAAAAGATAGCGACTGTGGTGTAATGTTTACTAACGGTAAAGGTGCTACTGATAAAGCCTCTATCGCTTCTGCGCTAGGTGAATATTTTGAGCGTTTAAGCTGTAACTACTTTTTTGCTGATTTTTACTTAGGTGAAGAATTTGCCAATGGTGACTTTACTCATTACCCGAACGAAAAGTGGTTTAAAGTAGCAGAAGATGAAGTACCACAAGGGATTATGGATGAAAGCTTATGGGATTACTTCGACCCTGAGCGTGAATTAACTGCCTCACACCTTTATGATTTTAATTCTGGTAATTTTGAGCGTGGTATTTGTACTGTGCCTTATACCCGCCAGCGCGACGGCCAAGATATTTATATTCCGGTGAACGTGATTGGTAATATTTTTGTTTCTAATGGTATGAGTGCTGGTAATACTAAATTTGAAGCCCGTGTACAGGGGTTATCTGAAGTATTTGAGCGCGCCATTAAAAATCGCATTATTGCTGAAGGTATTAGCTTACCAATCGTGCCTGAAGATGTGGTAAAACAATACCCTAAAATTCATGAAGCCTGTGAAGAGTTGCGTAGCCATGGCTTCCATTTACGTATTGCAGATGCCTCACTTGGCGGTAAATACCCTGTAATGAGTGTTACACTAATCAACCCAGTGGATGGCTCTGTATTTGCCTCTTTTGGTGCTCATCCTTCATTTGAAGTGGCGCTAGAGCGAACCGTTACCGAATTACTGCAAGGTCGTCGTCTAGATCAACTAGACGTATTTCAACCTGCCACTTTTGACAACGACGAAGTAGCCACACCTGAAAACATTGAACTGCACTTTATTGATTCAAGCGGTTTAATTTCTCATGACTTTTTCCGTTCTGAAGCAGACTTTGAATTTGTACATTGGGACTTTAGTGGTTCAACTGAGCAAGAATATAACTTCTGTACTGATTTAATTCACAGCATGGGCCATGATATCTACATCATGGATTACACCCACTTAAATGTGTATGCATGCCGTATTTTAGTGCCTGGTATGTCTGATATTTATCCGGTAGATGAGCTTATTTGGCGTAATAACAACGAAGGCGCTAAATTCCGCGAAACTTTCTTATCACTTGATCAATATGACACTGAGCAACTGATGGAAATTTACGAAAACCTAGAAGAAGCTGGTCACAGCGATATTATTCGCGCTGCTGAATTCATTGGCTTAGCAACCGATGCCGATACGCCTTGGCATACTCTACGTATTGGTGAACTGAAAGCACACTTATGCTTAGCCGCAGGCAGCGAAGAAGCGATTGATTGGGTTGACTGGATTTTACATACCGGCCAAGTTAATGAAGACGCGATGCGTCATTTCCGTTGTTTAAAAGCTATTTTAGAAATTAAATACGATGACGAACGTGAATATGCGAGTTACCAAGACGCCTTAGGACTGATGTTTGGCGCTAATAATGTCACCCTTGCAATTGAGATTGCAGAAGGTCGCACACGCTTTAACGGCTTAACTTTCCCAGGCTTATCGCTTGAAGGCTTTAAAAAGCACGCCGCATTATTGGATGGCTACCGCAAGTTACATGTTGCGAAACAGCATCATTGGGCACGCGAAGTTAGTGATTCATAATATCTAAACGTGTACATAGTTAAAAAGAAAATGGCGCATATTTAACTGCGCCATTTTTGTTTCTAGTGTTAGTTAGCTATAGTTAAGCTTTCTATATTAACAATTTAATTACACCCTATGTGGCAACAGCGCAAAAGTAAACGCACATCCATTTATAATTTTAAGCTTACCTTTTTATTTGCAATCAGTTTACTTGTAATAACTAGCTTAGTGCTTGAGCGGCTTAATTATAATCGGGCAAAAGATGCTTACCGTTTACAAGTCCTTTCTCAAGTAAGTACCTACAGAGCCCAGCTTGAAGCTATTTTGGTATCAAATATTCAATTAATACGTGGCTTGGCTGTGGCCGTTGCTGCAGAGCCCAATTTAAGCCAAACACGCTTTGGGAAAATTGCCGCTCCGCTGTTTAACACCTCTAACGAACTACGTAATATTGGTGCTGCACCTAACATGGTCATCACAATGACCTACCCGCTTAAAGGGAATGAAAAAGCCATTGGACTCAATTTTTTAGAAAATAAAGCGCAACGCGATGATGCTATTAAAGCACGCGACACTAATACTATTGTAATGGCTGGACCGCTCACGTTAGTTCAAGGTAGTGAAGCTTTGATTGCACGAGTGCCGGTTTATTTACCTGAAGACCAATCTTTTTGGGGGCTGCTTTCTGTGGTGCTCGATCTAGAAAAAGTCTATAACAACGCAGGGATTTTCGAATTACAAAAAAAATACACTGTTGCCATTCAAGGACGTAACGGGTTAGGTAAACAAGGTGAGTTTTTCTTTGGTGACCCAGAAATTACAAGCCAAAATCCGCTTGAGTTTAATCTAAATTTCCAAGGCGGTGCTTGGCAGCTCTATGTAGTGCCAAAAACAGGTTGGCAGCCAGCATCTTCGTCTGTCTGGCCATTACGTATTGTCATTAGTGTTATTTTAAGTTTGCTTATTTTTGCGTTTTTATTGTTTTTAAAAATGCTCAATAGAGAACACGAAAACGAAAAAATGCTCGAGGTAATGAGTAACCTAGCTCAAGTAGGCGCATGGTCATTTGATTTAGAAAAAAAACAGGTATTTTGGTCAGACATGACCAAAAAGATATTTGAATACCCTTTAAATGAGCAACCTAAATGGTCATCCGATTTATATTACTTTAAAGAGGGAAAAAACAGAGATAAGGCGGCTGAACTGATTACTAAAGCGGTTAAGTATGGTGAAAGTTACGAGGCTGAACTTGAAGTTATTAATGCCAAAGGCGAAGTAATTTGGGCACTCATACATGGTGAAGCCGAGCATAAAAATGGACGCTGCATCAGAATATTCGGCTCATTACAAAATATTGATGCCCGTAAAAAGGTAGCAATAGAAGATCAAAAAATAGCCCGCTTTAACGAAACTTTAGCGTCGCTAACAATTAGCGACCACATATTAAATGGTAAATTAAGCGAATCTAAAGAGCTAATTACTCGTGCGGTGTGTCGTGCACTTAAAGTGAATACAGTAAGCATTCGCTTGTTTGATAAGCATAAAACTCAGCTGAGTCCTATTGCAAGCTATAGCCAAAATAACAGTGATAATAATACCCCTTGGCGCCAGCAAGACATTCCTGATTTTTTTACCACCCTAGAAAAAAAAGCTGTTTTTAGCGCCCAGAATGCTCAACAACAAGCTTGCCTCGCCCCCATAGCAAAAAGCTACCTCGAGCCATCATCTATAAAAGCAATGCTATGTGTTATGATCCCCGCAGGCAGCGGCTCAATTGGTGTTGTATGCGCAGAACAAGCAAGCGTTAGAGCATGGACGCAAAACGAAGAAGGTTTTTTAATTGCAATCGGCGCACTAATAGGAAGCCTTTACTCTAGTGAACAGCGCATAGAAACGGAAGCAGAACTAGTAATGGCAAAAGAAGCCGCTGAACAAGCGGTGATCGCTAAAAGTGAGTTTTTAGCCAGCATGAGTCATGAAATTCGCACTCCGATGAATGGGGTGTTAGGTATGCTTAATATTATTCAGGCGACCTCACTTGATCAGCAACAACGTCATCATATTAAACTTGCCCAGTCGTCAGCAGAATCTTTATTGGGAATTATTAATGATATTTTAGACTTTTCTAAAATAGAAGCTGGTAAGTTAGACATAGAAAACATTCAATTTAATTTACCACAGTTACTGGGAGAAATTGTTGAGTCGTTTGCGCTCAAGGCCGAAAGCAACAACACCCAATTAATTTTAGATACTACGCATGTAAGCACCAGTGAGATTGTGTCCGACCCAAATAGGTTGCGACAAATTTTAAATAACTTGATTGCCAATGCCGTAAAGTTCACCCAAAACGGACAAGTACTGGTAACCGCTACCATAGAAAAAACTATCGACAATACGACTTTAGAATGTGCGATTATTGATACCGGCATTGGTATTAGTTTAGAGAAGCAAAAACAGTTATTTGATTCTTTTACTCAAGCTGATGCATCAACAACCCGCCAATATGGCGGCACCGGTTTAGGCTTGGCAATAGTTAAGCAGCTGTGCGAACTCATGGGAGGCGAAGTATGTGTATATAGCCTACCCAATGAAGGCAGCACCTTTACTTTTTCAGTCAACATTACCTCAGTGATAGACCAAGCATTTGATTTAGATTGCCAACATATACAAGCAAAGCGAATACTGATTGTTGATAATAGCGAGATGAATGCCACCATCATCGAAAAGCAATTAACGCTATGGGGCGCAGATGTCAGTGCAGTGTGTGATTATAAAGAGGTTGAAACTTATATAACTAATAATCAACAAACACCGCCGGATGTGGCAATTATTGACACAAGCTTTTTGGAGCCTGTAGCACACCCCTTGGCTGAAAAGTTGAAACATTTTTTATTGAACAGTCATATTCTGATTATGGCTCCAATGAGCTATTCAAAAAGCAATTTATTTTATGGAAACAATGAAGCAGCCTTAATTTTTAAACCACTCACCGCTATTGGTTTGTATGACACGCTGGTAAAAGTAACATTGGCAGCACAGCCCAAAGAATTAGCGCACCCTCCAACGATTAATACACCTAAAAAAACAAAAGGCCATGTGTTGTTAGTAGAGGATAACAAAGTAAATCAAGTAGTTGCCTGTGCATTATTAAAACAAGCCGAGCTCACTTTTGATATTGCAGAGGATGGCGAGGATGCACTAACGAAATTAAACCAAGCAAACGCAAACACTTATCAACTTATTCTAATGGATTGCCAAATGCCTATTATGGATGGATACCAAGCTACCATGGCTATTAGAGAGGGCCTTGCGGGTCTAGAGAATCAAACCATCCCCATTATTGCACTAACGGCTAATGCAATGCGCGGAGATAAAGACAAATGTTTAAATGCCGGTATGAACGACTATTTAAGTAAACCTCTCGATGGCCCTGCTATGCATGCTAAATTGCAACAATGGCTTAGCGCTAAATAACAGTGTAAGCTTAAAATAGAATCGATGAAGTAAGGGATATTATGCAGTTATCAGTTGAACAACAAAGAGTTATTGGCTGTTTATTGGAAAAGCAAACAACAACGCCTGAACATTACCCACTATCATTAAATGCCTTAACGAATGCCTGTAATCAAAAATCAAATCGCGCTCCTGTGCTCGAATTAAGCCAACAGCAAGTTCAGGCTACCATTGCCGAATTAATCGACTTACGCTTGGTAACAGAAGATGAAGGTCTCAGTGGACGTGTATCTAAATACGACCATCGCTTTTGTAATACACAATTTAGCCACTTACAATTTAACGCACAACAACGCGCCATTATATGTTTATTATTATTGCGGGGAGCTCAAACACCCGGTGAATTAAAAACCCGTTGTGCTCGCTTAGCTGACTTTACCAATGTTGACGACGTTGAAACATCGCTTGAACAATTGATTGAAAATAGCCATGTTAAAAAGCTGCCCCGTGAGCCTGGTAAGCGTGATAGCCGTTATATCCACTTATTTACAGCACCTTCTGCAGAAAACGATGAGCCAACAGCAACACAAACCATTACAGACGAGTTAAAAAACCAAGAGCTCAATGAGATACTCGCTGAAATTAACGAGCTAAAAGCTCAACTTAAACAAATAAAAGAGTATATAGGACTTTAATTGTGTAATTTGAAATCACATAATAGCTATTCTTTTTTGAGCATTAAAACTTTTTAACTTTAAGGAGCAGGCCATGCGCGCCGAAATTATGGCTGAAATGAAGGTTCAGCCTAGTATTGATGTTAACGCTGAAATTAAACGCCGAGTAAATTTTATTAAAGCACGTTTAAAAGCTGCATACTCAACTTCACTGGTACTAGGTATTAGTGGCGGTGTAGACTCATCAACCTGTGGCCGATTATGCCAACTTGCTGTTAATGAGCTTAATCAAGAACACCAAGATACACAGTATCAATTTATTGCGGTGCGCTTACCGTATGGAGTGCAAGCAGATGAAAGCGAAGCACAAATGGCGGTTGATTTTATTAAGCCCAGCACCCGTATGACCGTTAATATTCAGCCTGCAACCGACGCACTGCACGAGCAAACAATGGCAACTTTAGCTGGTAATAATCAGCCATTGCCAACACAAGAAAAAATAGACTTTATTAAAGGCAATGTGAAAGCACGCCAACGCATGGTTGCACAATATGAAATTGCTGGGTTTTGCCAAGGGCTCGTTGTAGGTACCGACCATAGCGCCGAAAACATTACCGGTTTTTATACTAAGTTTGGCGATGGCGCCTGCGACTTAGCCCCTTTGTTTGGTCTATCTAAACGTCAGGTAAGAGCACTGGCAACAGCATTGGGTGCACCAGCACTATTAGTTGAAAAAGCACCTACTGCCGATTTAGAAAGTGATAGACCAGGTTTAACTGACGAGGAAGCATTAGGCTTAAGCTATGAAGAAATTGATGACTTTTTAGAAGGTAAACCAGTCTCCGAGCATGTGGAGCAAACACTGATTGCAATTTACCAACGCACGCAACATAAGCGCCAGCCTATTCCAACAATATACGATGCTTTTTAAATCAATATTATAAGTGTGATTTAACTGATCGAGCCGCTTATATTTTACGTAAAAAATGGCGTGAAAATAAGTGGCTTAAATTTTAACGGTTAACCTTAACGCTTGCCAACAGAGAGTTTTATATTTTATGACCCCCCCTATTTTGATTACTGGTGCAGGACAACGTATTGGACTTGCGCTTGCACAGCATTTTATAGCCCAAGGGCAAGCGGTCATTATTACTTATCGTACCCGCCATAAAGCGGTAGATTTGCTAGAACAACAAGGAGCGATCTGTCTTTATGCTGACTTTAGTTCTGATGAGGGTATTAATACTTTTATTACATTACTTAAAGCACAGACTGACTCACTAAGCGCAATAATTCATAATGCATCAAGCTGGGACTGTGAAGCTAACAACCCTCAGTTTGAGCAGCTGTTTGACAATATGATGCGCATTCATGCAAAAACACCGTACTTGGTAAACTTACGCTGTGCAGATTTACTATTAAATTATCAGGCGTCTCACGCTAAGCCCGCTGACATTATTCATCTAACTGATTACGTAGTGGAAACTGGCAGCCCAAAACACTTAGCCTATGCGGCCAGCAAAGCCGCCTTGGATAACTTAACCAAATCATTTAGTGCTAAATATGCACCGAATATTAAAGTGAATTCAGTCGCACCATCATTAATTATTTTTAATCAACATGATGATGAGCAGTATCGCGCTAAAACTTTAAAAAAATCATTAATGGGTATCGAACCTGGATGCCAAGAAATTATCAATAGCATCGACCTACTACTAAACAGCCATTACATCACAGGCCGTGCTTTACCTGTTGATGGTGGTCGCCATCTTAAGTAAGTCATCTAAATAAACGAGAAACTTATGCATAACGAATTAAAAGAAAGCTATCAAAAAATTATAACCGCAGTCGGTGAAGATGCAGAACGTGAAGGGTTGCTCGATACTCCAAAACGCGCTGCAAAAGCGATGGAGTACCTAACTCAAGGTTACCGCCAAACGCTTAACGAAATCACTAACAATGCAGTATTTACCTCAGATGCTGACGATATGGTGTTGATACAAGATATAGAGCTTTACTCTATGTGTGAGCATCACTTATTACCGTTTATTGGCCGCTGTCACATTGCTTATATCCCTGATGGCAAAGTGTTAGGTTTGTCTAAGTTTGCACGTATTGTGGATATGTTCTCTCGCCGTTTTCAAATTCAAGAACAGCTAACCCATCAAATTGCCAAAGCGGTTGAGGAAGTAACCGGTGCCAAAGGTGTAGGCGTCATTGTTGAGGCAAAGCACATGTGTATGATGATGCGTGGCGTGGAAAAGCAAAACTCAAGTATGCGTACTTCGGTTATGCTTGGTAACTTTAGAGCCGATCCGAAAACACGTAATGAGTTTTTACAGCTGATCAAAGGATAACCTATGGCAAACGCAATAATTAATGTAACTAACTTACGGCTACGCACGTTTATTGGCTTTAATCCTGATGAACGTGAAAAAAAACAAGATGTAGTCATTAATTTAGAAATTCATTATCCGGCTGATCAAGCTTGTGAAACTGATGAAGTAGAACAAGCACTTAACTACAAGGTAATTACTAAAGAAGTAATTACCTTAGTTGAACAGGGTCACTTTTTATTGTTAGAAAAATTAGTTGCTGAAATTCTTGCTGTTTGCCACTCGCACCCAAGTGTGAATTACGCCAAAGCCCGAGTGGATAAACCTCATGCGCTGCGCTTTGCAGACTCTGTGTCGCTAACTCTGGACTGGCACAAATAATCCAACGGCAAGGGCTATTACAGCTAAATAACGTAGCCCTTTGCCGAGTGTTACTAGCACTAAAAACATACTAAAGCGCACTTTAAACACGCCGCCAATAACAGTTAGTGGATCGCCAACAATAGGTAACCACGCAAACAGTAAGCTATATATCCCATATTTATTAAACTGCTTTTGCGCTTTTTTAAGCCCTTTTTCAGAAACTGGAAACCATTTTTTATCTTTAAAGCGTAATGCTTGTGTTCCAAGCCAATAATTAACACAACTGCCTAATACATTGCCTAAGGTTGCTGCAAACCAAATTAGCCATAAGTTAGTATTACCTTGCATTATCATCCCACCCATCAATACTTCAGACGAGCTGGGTAATAACGTAGCCGATATAAATGCCGTAAAAAATAATGTTATATAGAGCATTTTTCCCTTATGACTAAAAACTAAACCCAGCCATTAAGCTGGGTTTGAACGACTTTTTAACTTAAATCAAAACGCTTATTTAATTAAATTTAAGCTAAGGGGATAATTAAACTCTTTGCCATCGTTGGCTTTTACGCTTGCGATAACCACCATCACAAATGAAAAGATAGCGACCATAGGTAACAGTAGTAAACCAACAGCTGCAAAAATTAGTAAAAAACATACAAAATAAGCTATAGCCATAGTAATTTGAAAGTTAAGCGCTTTTTTACCATGTATATCAACTATAGGCATTTCATCTTTTTTAATTAGCCAAATAATAAGGGGGCCTAACACCGAGCCGAATGGCACAATAAACCCAGCTAATGCACTTAAATGACATAGCATTGCCCAAGTTCGGTCATCTTTATTAACGACTTTAATTTCTTGATTTTGTTCCATAGCACAATCCTTTAATTTTTAAAATCCGGTTTAATTATACACAGGTATATAACACCACTTATCTATTTATTTGTAAAAAATCACAACCTAAACTTCTGTGATAAAAAAGTGATAAGTTTGTGAGAGTTTCTGGAGACGATTGTTCAATACTTATCTCGAATCATCACATACAGGAAATAAAAATGAAAGCTTCAACATTTACACTTGCAACTCTTTTAGCAGTAGCTAGCCAGTCAGCCATAGCTGCAGAGTTAGACCTAGCAATAACCAACCTAACACAAGGCATTCACTTTACCCCACTGCTAGTTACAGCACACGACAGCGAAGATAAGCTTTTTGAAGTTGCAACTGAAGCTTCTACCGCATTACAAACAATGGCTGAAGGTGGCAACATTGCAGAACTAATGGCACAAGCTACTGCAGCAGGTAGCGACATGGCTGCAAACCCAGCAGGAGGCCTATTAGCGCCATCATCATCGACCATGGCCACACTAATGACAACCAATGGTAATGACTACCTCTCAGTAACCGCTATGTTACTGCCTACAAACGATGGCTTTGTTGGCCTGGATAGCTGGAAAATCCCAACCGAAGCAGGCACTTATATTGTTTACTTAAATGCATATGATGCAGGCACTGAGCACAATAATGAACTCATTGTCGATGGCTCAGGTGCACCGGGTACGCCAGGTATTCCTGCAGCCCCAGGTGGCGACGCGGGCACAGGCGGCGCTGGCTTAACAAGTACCGATAGCAATATTAACGTACATATTCATCCAGGCACGTTAGGTGACGACGATTTAACCGCTGGTAATAGCGATTTAAGTAATACGGTTCACAGATGGTTAAACCCAGTAGCTAAGCTAACCGTTACGGTTAAGTAGGAGCGTTATCATGGCATCTTTAAATAACTTTAAAAAAAGCATTGTGGTTGTTGCACTTGCAGCCTCACTTGCAGCCTGCGGCGATAACGACAGAAACGAACCTGTTCAGGTTGTCACACCGCCAACTCCTGAGCCTGTAAGCTATAAATTTGATGTTACCGTCAGCAATTTAACCGCGGGGCAGCCACTATCGCCTATTGCTGTTATTGCACATACTGAAGGCACTCTTTGGCAAATTGGCAATGCGGCCTCAATTGCATTAGAAGCAATAGCTGAAGGAGGCGATAACAGCCAACTGCTTGCATTAGAAAACGCTATAGCCAACGCATCAAGCGAAGGTCCTGTTGGACCTGGTGCTAATACCACGATTACATTAACCACAGACTCACTTGAGGCACTTAAGTTGTCGCTTGCCACTATGATGGTGAATACAAATGATGGGTTTACCGGTCTTAGTGCTTTAGATGTATCTTCATTAGCCGTCGGCGACTCTTTAACTCGCACTACCGTTGCTTATGATGCAGGTACTGAAGCAAATACAGAAGCAGCTGGTACGATACCCGGTCCTGCTGATGGCGGAGAAGGTTTTAATGAAGCCCGTGATGATGTTAATTTTGTAGCAAGACACCCAGGTGTAGTTACAAATGAAGATGGTTTGTCTGGCTCAGTGCTTAGCCCTGAACATAAATTTGATAACCCATTAGCAAAAGTGGTTATTACCCGCACTCAGTAATTCGTTTATCAATATCAACCTCGATATACCAGCTTTTAATGGGGAAGTTGGGGAGCACGGAAGCCCCCCCTTTTTTACGAGGATAAATGATGCGCCATGAAAAGTTACTCATAGTTGAAGACGACAGAGAAATTGGTAAATTAATTACCACACAGCTTACATCGCTAAATTTACATGTGGATCATGTTGTAAGTGCTGAACTGGCTTTGAAAAAAATAGCCAAACAATCTTACGGGCTTATTTTACTGGATATAAACCTTCCGCAAATGGATGGATTGAGTTTATGTCGTAAAATAAAAGAACACTATCCAACTATCTCAGTGATTTTACTAACAGCACTAAGTAGCGATATGGACAGAGTTATAGGCCTAGAAATGGGCGCCGACGATTATATTTGTAAACCCTTTTTTGCACGTGAACTACAAGCCAGAGTAAAAACCCAACTGCGACACAGAGCACAATTGCTCGCGAGCCAAAATACTAACCAGAATACGATTAAGGGCGAAACAACGCTTCATGTTGGCTCGCTACACATTGAATTTGACTCTCATCAAGTGTACTTAGCTGAACAGGCAATTAACCTAACCGCCACCGAATTTGATTTGCTTGTGTACTTTGCACGTCACCCAAATCATGTCTTTAGCCGCCAACAACTGCTCGATAAAGTATGGGGGTACCAACACAGTGGCTACGAACATACGGTTAATTCGCATATTAACCGCTTGCGCGCAAAGCTCGAATTACATCAACCAACTCCCATTATAGAAACCGTTTGGGGTGTGGGATACAAACTCAACCCAAACCAACTTAATTAAGATTTTTATTATGAAACTTTCTTTGTACCAAAAATTAGCAGTGTCGTTAGCCGTTATTTTTTGTTTTATTTGTGCGCTAGTTTATAGCTGGAGTAAACAATTAGAACTCAACTCCAAACACCATGGCGAACAAAACTTACATTTAGCACTGGCTGAACATTTAGTACAAGACAATCCATTAATAAAAGAAGGCGTATACGATTACGAAGCCCTTGAAAACCTGTTTCATACTCTAATGCTGTTAGGCCCTGCCTTTGAATTTTACTTTGTAGACCAGCGCGGAAAAATATTGACTTACTCCGCAGAACCCGGAAAAGTAAAGCGCTCACACGTTAATTTAGAGCCGCTAAAAAAGCTGATTGCCCACCCAAACACAACACCTATTTATGGTGATAACCCACGAGACCCACAGCAACAAAAAATATTTTCTGTGGCGCCTGTATTTAACAACAATGCATTACAAGGGTATTTATATATAATTATTGGTGGTGAGGCATACGACACCTCACTCAATAATATAAAAAGTAACGACTCGTTATTAGTGGCTGCTATGTGGCTTGGCTCAACACTCGTTTTTTTATTTATTGCGATGCTTATTTTACTGCGATTTTTCACAAGCCCTATTCAACGTCTTGCAAAAGATGTGAGCAATATTGAGGCTGCTAACTATAGCCTAACCGATACAAAACTAAGTCACTATTCAAATCAAAAAAGCAACGAAGTCCACAGCCTAGGTCGAAGTATTCAAGCGATGATAACGCGTATAAACGAGCAATTTAAAGCACTTGAGCAAGGTGATAAACAACGTAAAGAGCTGCTTACTCACCTCTCCCATGATCTGCGAACACCACTAGCCTCTCTACAAGGTTTTTTAGAAGTGTTAAATCAGTCAGGTGACAAACTAAGTAAACAAGAACAGCAAGAATACTTGCAAGTCTCATTAAATAACTGTGGACAGCTAAAGCAACTTATAGAGCAAATTTTTGAACTTGCTCACTTAGAAAATGGCCAAATAAACATTAATAAAGAAACATTTAACCTAGGAGAGCTAATTTACGATTGTATTGCTAAGTTTAGTATTGTTGCGCAACAAAAAGGCATTAATTTATCGGTTGAGCCAGAAATTTGTGACTTCCCTGTCATCGCCGACATAGCCAAACTTGAGCGCGTTTTAAGTAACTTAATCGATAATGCAATTAGGCATACTCCCCTTGGTGGCAGTATTGAGGTTAGCGTAAGACGAAGTAACCACTATCAATTATTTGTGCAAGTTTCGGATACCGGAGTTGGTATTAAACATGATGAGTTACAAGCTATTTTTGATCCCCACTACCAAGCTAGTAATTCTAATAAAGCGGGCCGTCAACAAGGTGGGTTAGGGCTTGCTATTTGTCGTGGACTATTAAAGCTTATGGACAGTGAAATAAATGTTCAAAGTGAGATAGGCAAAGGCACTATTTTTAGCTTTAATTTGCCACAAAAAAAAGGCGTAACTTAACGTTACGCCTTGGCTCATTACTTAGTTGAATTTGGGTGTGGCTATTTTTTTATACCGGCTAAATCAAGCATAAATGCATAATTTAACGCGGCATCTTCTAAGCGTTTAAAACGACCAGACGCACCGCCATGGCCGGCTTCCATGTCTATTTTAAATAGTAGTTTATTATCATCTGTTTTGTAGTCACGCAGTTTTGCAACCCACTTTGCTGGCTCAAAATATTGAACCTGTGAGTCGTGCAAACCTGTTGTTACTAACATATTAGGGTAGTCTTGTTTACTAACTTGATCGTATGGTGAATACGACAACATATAATCGTAATATTCTTTCTCGTTAGGGTTACCCCACTCACCATACTCGTTAGTTGTAAGCGGAATAGTCTCATCAAGCATAGTAGTAACCACATCAACAAATGGAACCGCAGCCACCATACCTTTATATAGCTCAGGCGCTTGGTTTGCCACTGCGCCCATTAATAAACCACCAGCACTGCCACCTTGGGCAAAAATTTGCTCTTTATCGCCATACCCTTGAGCTACCAATGACTTAGTAACATCTACAAAGTCGTTAAACGTGTTCTTTTTAGTGAGTAATTTACCCGCTTCGTACCACGGGCGCCCTAACATTTGCGAACCACGTACGTGGGCAATTGCAAATACAAAACCACGGTCAAGCAACGTTAATCGTGCAGAAGAAAAACTAGGATCCATTGTTGCACCATACGAACCATAGCCGTATTGCAATAATGGGTTAGTGCCATCTTTTTTAAATAGCTCTTTTCGATACACCAAACTCACCGGTACTTTTACGCCATCGCGTGCTGTAACAAAAATACGCTCAGACGCGTAGTTTTCTGCGTTAAAGTCACCTAATACCGCTTGTTGCTTTAATAATGTTTTTTCGCCAGTGGCCAAATTGACATCATAAGATGAACCCGGTGTCGTCATACTGGTGTAATACACACGTAGCGTATCGCTGTTTAATTCGTTATTACCGTACGCATTAATCGTGTACGCACTGTCGTTAAAGCTTAGTGGTAACTCTTTGCCTGATGTTAAATTACGCGCAATCAGTGTTGATTGACCCATTTCACGTTGTTGATATACCAAGTAGTCATCAAATAACTCAACGTCTTCGAGTTTAATATCCTCGCGAGCAGGGATCACACTTTGCCAATTTGCTTTATCACCGGCTTTATCAATATCAACTTTCATAAGCTGAAAGTTAACCGCATTTAAATTAGTCACAATGTAATAAGTATTACCTAATTTTGAAATGCTGTATTCAAGGTTGGCTTCACGTTCAATTAAACGCTTTGGCTTAGCATTTACATCGTTTGCACTCAGTACTGATAAACCCGATGCATCAGTACTGCTATGCCAAATATAAATTTCTGAGCCGTCTTTGCTCTTGCTCATACCTGTGTAATAGCTCGTATCTTTTTCTTCGTATACAAGCTCATCATCGCTTTGTGATGTACCAAGCGTATGACGATAAACTTGATAACCGAGTAAGGTTTGCGCATCTTTTTTAATGTAATAAACAGTTTTATTGTCGTTCGCCCACACAACATAACCACTAGTGCCTTCAAGCGTGTCTTCTAGTAATTTGCCCGTGTTTAAATCTTTAATTTTTATATTGTAAACACGGCGACTCACCGTATCTTCACCATACGCCATTAAGTTATCATTTGGGCTTACATTTAGGCCACTAACCGCAAAATAGTCATGGCCTTTAGCTAATTCATTTACGTCTAAAATAACTTCTTGATCGGTGCCTGCAAAATCACTACTGCGTAAGTAAGTAGCATACTCATTATCGCCGCGAGTTTGCGACGAATAATAATAGTTACCTTTTTTAACTGGCACTGAATCATCATCTTTTTGAATTCGCCCTTTTAGCTCTTCAAATAACGAAGTTTGTAACGTTTTTGTATGCGCAAGCATTTCATCTGTGTAAGCATTTTCAGCCTCAAGGTAACCAATTACCTCAGGAGCTTTACGCTCATCATCACGCATCCAATAATAATTATCGATACGCGTGTCGCCATGGACTGTCATTTTATACGGTACTTTCTTCGCAATAGGCGGCATGACTGCGATTTTAGCAGCTGCGTTTTCAATTTTTGCTGATTGCTCAACGTCAGGAGCTTTGTTACATCCCCCTAAAATAGCTAAGGAAATAAAAGTAAGAACAAATGGGGTATGTTTCATTGATTGGAATCTCTGTAGTTATTATTTTATTAAATATACCTAATATTTAATAGCACAGAAATTTAGTTTGTGAAGCTATGTAAAAAGGGAGCCGAAGCTCCCTTTTATAAACATTTAAGTTAGTACATTACTTTTGCTTACGACGACGCATAAATGCAAACGGTGCAACTAGTAATGTTAGCCAGGCTAGTGAACCTGAAGAGCTTTTCTTCGCTGGTTCTGGAGTAACAACAGGTGCTACTTGCGCTGTAATGCTAACCGCTACCATTACAGGTTCAGATACATTACCACGAACATCAATAGCAACAACTTCCATTTCTGCAGATGTATCACCTGCTAATAAAGTTGTATCTGCAACCACAATTTGTCCATCTGCATCAACAGCAAGACCAATATTTGTATTTGATTGTACGTAATACTCTGAAATGGCCAAATCTAACTCTGACTCTTCAATAGTAAGCGCACCTACTACGGTTCCATCCGCTGCATCTTCTGAAACACTAAACTCACCACCAACCAGTTTTGGTGCTTCAACGTCTGGTAATTCTAGGTCTTCAGCTGCCATAACTTTAATAAGGTTAGTGCCTGAACCTTGCGATAGTGCAAACGGACCACTTGCAGAAACAACCGCTTTCTCTCCTGGCATAATTGAAGAAACGGCTTCGCCCGTTTCAAGTGAAGTAATCTGTACCTGAGGTTGAACACCAAATACCGTTGAACCTGTTACACTATCAGTTTCAAAGTAAACACCTGTTTGATAGCTAGGGTAGCCCACTGATACCTTAAAGTTCATTGGCTCGCCAATCATTGCTGCATCAATATTCATCAACTCAGAACAGCCAGAGAAGGTAATTGTATCTTCACCTGCCGCATGGTAAAGCGGAGTAGCCCATGCCAACGTATCATTACCCGCACCATCAGTTGTACCAATTAGAGTACGACTACGACCAGGGAATGCAGTCTGACGACCACGATCGTTATAGTTTTGCATATACTGATCTGAGACACCGTTATTATCTGTGTCGATTTCAACTCTGTACCCAGCTTGGAATACATGTGTTAATGGATCTCGCAATTGAATGGAAGAAGTTATAAATACACCTGAATCACATGCTTCTGAATTAAACGCAGAGAAAGTAGTAGACAGGATATTAAACTCAGCCTCTTCAATTGTTTTTTCTGTTCCCACTGCAATTACACTTTCAGCTTGAGGCGTAATTTCTGTTTGACCTGTGTTTTCAATAACTAATGCCATTTCATTATTAACAACTTCAGGTGAGTAACTTAATTCAGTCGCCGCCTTTGGCATTGCATGATAAACAAGGTGTAAATCATGATCGCTATCTGTAGATGCGTCATCGAATACTAACGCACCATCAAATTCGATTGATGTTAATGCTGCACTTCTTGCTGCAATGTCATCTGCACTGAATGGGTTTTCTAATTCCCATACAGGTAATTTAGTTGGGTCAACCGTCATTGTAATATCAAAGTTAATCGCTTGACCTGCAGGAACTGTTACAGACTCAGGGAAATCCCAACTAACTGCGTTAGTATCAATATCACTTTGATAACGCGCTTCTGTGCGAAGATTATAAGTTTTTGCATCTGCAGAGAAGTTCTTAACGGTTACCGTTTTAGTGATAGAGCCTGTTTCTGCAAGGCTCACTAAACCATAAGAAAGCGCAGCTTGTTTAGTATCAAACTTTCCGTCATGCACCCATGCCGCAACTGGTAGATTAACCGCCTTAGTAACGTCAACCAAACCAGCACCTATCATACTAATTGGTGCAAGCTCTGAGTCAGGATTTATATCAAGAGGTTCATTGGTTACATTTAAGTTCGCAGCATTCATTATTGTTGCTTTAATCTCAAACGCATTGCGCTCTGGATGTGCTTCACGGATCATAGCAACCGCACCGGCTGTAATTGGACCTGAGAATGACGTACCCGACACAGGATTAGTCCCCGTTTGAGTACCTGATGCTGCTACATCAATGCTTGTGCCTGGCGCTGTAATTTCTGGTTTTAATAAGCCATCCATCGAAGGACCACGCGATGAGAATGTAGCAACCGCACCCGCTGTTGTTTTCAATTCAATGCTGATATCAAACGTCGCAGGACCGCCAGCAGCTAACTGAGCTTTTAATGCTGCGCCTGCAGCAAAGTTAACCCCTACATTTTTTATTGTAACTGCAGCATCAAAGCCACCCATAGGTGCAGGAGTACCATCATCGTTGTTGTTTGCAATCATTACAAACTCAGCACCTTTAGCTTGCGCATTCAATACTTTCTGAGTAAATGCACATGCGCCACGGTCGATTAATACTGCTTTGCCTGTAAAATCAACATCTGCAGCAAATTCAGTACAACCATCTGCGTTTGTATCAGGATAAACTAGTTCAATATCGGCACCTGAAATTGTAAACGCTTCTTGCGGACCAAAACCTGATGGCTGGATATTACCTTCAACACCTGCAACAGTACCTGTTGCAATACCAATTTCAGTTGTTGGGTGAGTCATAGCACCAACAGATAGTGCATTAGGTGTAGTACTTGGACCACCAATACGGAACGGGTTGTCGCCATCGTTACCTGCAGAAATGACCATATTTACGCCTAACTCAACTGCACGTTGAACTAAGTATTGTGTACCACCACCAGTGTAAGTGTCACCAAACTCACCTCCAAGAGACATGTTCATTACATCAACACGGTCTGAAATATCACCATCACCGTTAGGATCCATTGCCGCTTCTAATGCTGCTGCTTGTGCTGCACTTGGACAACCACCACCACATACAGAATATGCATATAACTCAACATCAGGTGCAATACCGTTTACTGAGTTTGCAGATGATGTACCGTGATTTGTTGGATCACCCGTTGATGGAGAGTTAGCCGCGTCATTTTCAATAGGATCTGCATCATCACGAATAAAATCGTAACCACCTTGCACGATACCTTGAGGCCATGCAACTGACGTTGGATCAGCCTGTGCAGCTAGGTAAGCCTCAACTGTACCTTCACCACCAAACGCCTCATGCGTATAGTCAATACCTGTATCAAGCACTGCAACACGTTGGCCTTTACCACTTGCAATACCATCGGTAATAAGTGGTTTAGCATTGATATATTCAGAGCTCGCAGCAACATGTAATTCTCGATCGAACATTGGTAAAACTTTAGCAACGCGATCATCTTTTGAAATTTGAGCTAACGCTTCTGGGGTTGCTTGAACAATTAAGGTTGGCGCTAAAATTTTAGTTTTACCAATTACTTTTGCATTAAAATCTAAGCTATTTAACTCAACAGTCATCATATCTTGAAGCTGCTCAATCTGCGCCGTTATTTCTCGATTAGAAGATGATTGGTAAGTCCCAGCAGCAACTGCATCGACAGACGTTTTTGCCTTAAGAACGATCATATGTGCAGAAGGTGCTTTTTTATCAGCAGCTATTTCCTTAATTTGCTCTGCGTATTTATTGGTCATTGTAGCGTCAGGCAAAGTCGCAGCATTAGCAATCGTTGCCACAAGTGCACTTGATACAGCTGTCGCGATTGCTGTTCTTTTAATTATATTGTTAGACATTGTTTCCCCTAAGATAGGTTATGTATTATTGTATTTGCTATATTTAATTCTTTGACTATGTAACCGAATATAAAACGCCAACCTTTGTATGAGCAACAGCATTGCTACATTAAAATTACATAAAAAACAGAACACCTTACAAAAATAACGTAAACAACTGATTTAAAACACCAAAAAGAAGCAACCAACTTTGTAAAAAAATGTAAACAAAAATGTAAACACTGAGAAAAAAATGAACAATGATGTAATTAATATTTTAACTATGGCTAAAGTCATTCAAACAGCCGTTGCCCCTGTTTTTTTAATTACGGGTATTGCAGCAACACTTGGGGTGCTATCCAACCGTTTAGCACGTATTACAGACAGGGCCAGACAGTTAGAACGAAAATTAAAAGTTAGTACGGATGAGGAGTTTAACTTATCCTTAACCACAGAATTAAGAGCGCTCCTAAAACGTTCTCGATGTATCCACATAGCCTTCAGCTTAAGTGTCTTAAGCGCATTATTAGTATGTGCCGTGGTTATGCTGTTATTTTTATCGCACATACAGTCGATTAATTTAGGTGTCACTATTGGTAGTTGTTTTGTTGGTGCAATGGCATTGCTAATATGTGCATTTATGTCATTACTTGGCGAGGTTTTTTTGGCAACCCGCAGTATGCGTCGAGGAATGATATTTGCTGATATTGATATAAGCGACTAAAGACATCGCTTTAACTTGAATTAAAGCGTTAGCTAATATACAAATACAATCAAATAACCGTCAAAGGAGTAGAGTAAAGTGAAATTGAAGCAAGTATTTATCGGGGCGTTACTATCTACATGCGCATTTAGCGTGTCTGCAAATTCTGCATTTAAAGAGCCGAGTGATGCGATTGAGTATCGCCAAGCTGCATTCTCTATGATTTCAGTTCAAATAGGCGATATGGGTGCTATGCTTAAGGGTAAAATTCCTTTTGATGCAGAGCAATTTAAGCAGCGTGCAAATAACGCAGCGGCATTGTCTAAAATGCCTTGGGAAGCTTTTTACGCAGGTACTGATAAGGGTGATACATCAGCACTTCCTGCGGTATGGTCTGAAAACGATACTTTTATGAAAAAAGCGACAGCATTTCAACAATATGCTGATGAACTTGCTGTAGCAGCTCAAACCGGTGACAAAGCTGTTATTGGTAAAGCGTTTGGTGCATGGGCTAAAGGCTGTAAAGATTGTCATAAGCAATTCAAAGACTAATATATACGGTGTATTAAGAACAAAAATGGCGCTGTATTAGCGCCACTTTTTTAACTAAGCAAATAACTTAAATGCTCACTTCCCCAGGTACTCATTAATAAAACCAGTAGTACCAAAAATATAACCCATGCAACCCATGGTGACTTTGTCTCTGGCTCTGAGCTTTTTGTTGCTAGTGCTTTATTACCGGTGATCATTGCTTTGACCAAAGGCTTGCCCTGGACTTTGTAAGCAATAATAGCCACAACATGCAAAATAATCGCATAAAATAAAATATCAAAATTAATATGGTGCAACCAATTGGCAAAATCAATCGTATCACTCGATACATACTGCGCTAACGGGCCATCAGTTAAAATACCATCACTGCTCATTAAACCGCTTATTAGCTGCGCTATGATCAGAATAAAAAATAATAACACCATATAACTACCTGGTGCAGAATGGCCCACATCATTTATTTTTTTGCCGCTAAAAGAAGCAAGCGCCGATTTAGGAGAATGCAGTAATGCCGATATTCTTGCCGTTTTACTGCCTATAAGACCCCATATAATCCGTGTTGAAATAAGCGCTAAAGTAAAAAAGCCAACTACAAAATGAAGTTCGATCATGCCTTCTTCTGCACTAAAATAAAGCGCAGCAATACTCAATACTAATAACCAATGAAAGCTTCTTACAAAACCATCCCACACTTTTACCTTAAACATTGCACCTTCCCTAAAAAAAAGTATCATCTAAAACGCTAACTATTTTAGCTTCTCAATATTAAGGTATCCCGATGAGTCTTTCTACCAGTGCGCAGAGTAAAACACATGCAATCAATTAAAAAACCAGTATTAAAAGGCTTTTTAGATATGCTACCACTGTGTTTAGCGGTTATTCCTTGGGGCATTTTATGTGGCTCGTTAGCAATACAAAATGGCTTTACCCCTTTTGAAACTCAAGCCATGTCGCTACTGGTATTTGCAGGCTCGGCGCAGCTGGTTGCAATTGAGCTCATTGCTGGTAATACCCCTCTACTAACCATTCTTTTTACCACGTTTATTATTAGCTCTCGCCATTTTTTATATGGCTTGGCGGTTCGTCACAAAGTGATTGAGCAACCCATGCGTTGGCGCCTTCCTGTCAGCTTTGTGTTAACTGATGAACTGTTTGCCTTTTCGCACCACCCTCGCGCCTATCGTACTAAAACCCGTTTAATTTATGCATTGAGCGCAGGTTTTAGCTTTTACATTGCTTGGAATATTTGGACTCTAATTGGCATTGTAGCCGGTACTATGCTTCCAGATCTCACTAATTTAGGACTCGATTTTGCTATTGCAGCAACTTTTATTGCCTTAGTAATTCCAGGGGTTAAAAACTTAGCTACTCTAGTTACAGTCATTGTTGCAGGGAGCAGTGCCACTTTATTAAAAAGCACAGGCTTTGAATTATGGTTAGTATGCTCTGCGCTTCTAGCAATGAGCGCAGGTTACGCTGTTACCAGATTAGTGCAAAATAAGGGTGCCAAAAAATGATGACCACTATTTTACTAATGGCATGTATTACTTTTTTTACTCGCTATTTATTCTTACACCGCGCCTTGCCATTTAAAGTAGGGCCTAAAATGCAACAGTTTTTGAGCTTTAGTGCACCTGCGGTACTAACGGCGATTTGGGTGCCAATTGTATTTATAAATGACGAAGGTATTAATCTAAACTGGCAAAACCCTTATCTCAGTGCTGCCATAGTCGCTATTGTTGTTGCTTACAAAACGCATAATATTTACTTAACTACCTTGGCCGGTATGGGGCTATTTTTAATTTTAAATTAGCAGCAAGCGCTCTAGAAGTGACTTAGACTTTGTAGATCATCACACAAAGGTTAGACTATGCAAAATAAACAAATAATAAGCGTATTTATATGCACCCATTCCATCAACTAAAGACTACTAGTCTGCAAGGCCAGCCAATCGACTTTAAAGAGTTTGAAGGTAAAGTTGTATTAATAGTGAATACCGCAAGTGAATGTGGATTAACTTATCAATATCAATCATTGCAAGCATTACACGAAAAATATGCAAGCCAAGGTTTGGTCATTATAGGCTTTCCATGTAACCAATTTGGTCAACAAGAGCCCGGCGACGCTGAGCAAATAGCGCAAGGTTGTTTAATAAATTACGGGGTTAGTTTTTTAATCGCAGAAAAAGTGAATGTAAATGGCCAACATACAGATTCAGTTTTTCGTTATTTAAAGTCTGTACTACCGGGGTTTTTAACCCGAAAAATTAAGTGGAACTTCACTAAGTTTTTAGTAGCGGCAGATGGTACGCCTATTAAGCGCTTTGCACCTATTACTAAACCTGAAAAACTAGAAAAAGTAATTGAAAAAGCATTACTCGCAGCTAAGGCTTAACCCCAAAAAACTATAAAGAGGCACAAAGCCTCTTTATTACAAACTGTAACGCTTATTTGTACTAGCGAGAGCTTAATCAATATAATCGTTTAAGTCATCTTCACCTAGATTTTTACGCAAGCGTTTTTGCTCAAGGTAATCCTCTAACTTTCTTTTCACCTTTTGCTTTTTCTTGTCGTGTTGATTACGCCCGACCATTTCGTATTCGTCTTCAACAAAATCGTCATCTAGCGCATCGTAACTAAATGTCTTACCCACAACCCACTCCATAAAGTGTTTGAGACCAATTACGGATTTCTATATCGCGATAATTGGTGAAATTAAAATGTTCAACATAAATTAGCTGTACAAATTTACGTCAAAATAAAGCCACATAGCTATCCTAAATAGTCTCTGTGTCAGTATTGTGAATAAATAGCGTTAAATTTGAATTGTGGAAAGTGAGAGTTTTTTATCGTATCGATAAATTTTATTTATTAGCATTTAATTGTTGGTTATTTTGACCATATTTTAGTATTTTCAATGAGTATACTTTCGACTTTGAAGCATTCAAAAAATCTCAAGTCATTGTTTTAAAATATTAAAAATAATTGGCATCAAACTTGTTATAAGTTAATTATCATCAGCAAAAAGCAGAGAATAAACATGAAAAAATTATTATTAGTTAGCGCAATAATGTGCGCTCCAGTAGCAATGGCTCACAATACTAGCGACTCTTCAATTTCATTTAGTAACGATGAATGTAACGTTGAATTTAAGAACGATGTGCGCATCAAACCTAATGAATTAGAAATTTTTAAAGCCAATAATCAGCGCATGCTATTTACCGCTGAAGGTGAGCTGTCTATCAATGGCGAGCAAGTAGCATTAAATAGTGCACAGCGCCAAGCAATGACCGACTACACAGACAATTTACGCGTACAATTACCTGAAGTGGCCAATATTGCCCTTGAAGGGGTTAAAATTGCAGGTGTCGCATTAGAAGAAGTTGCCAATGCGTTTAATATTGACGGCCTCGATAATATTTCAACCTTAATGGACGATATTCATCAAGAAGTCGAAAGCACCTTTTATCAGCAAGGTACTTTTGTAATGGGTCAACAAAGCTTTACTCAATTTGGTGAAAACTTTGAACAGCAGTTTGAAAAGCAAATAGAAACAGCAGTTGAATCAGCAGTAATGGAATCAATGGGCAGCATTTTAGTGGCATTGGGCTCTGAGTTAATGAGTTCAGGCGGTAACATGCAAGCATTTGAAGAGCGCATGGAAAATATGGGCGCACAAATAGAAGAAAAAGTAGAGCTGCATGCCAAAACACTTGAAAAGCGTGCAAATTCATTATGTGATGACTTTGTTGAAATAGCGCAACAAGAAACGCAACTAACCGCTCAAGTTCCTGCACTTAAGGGCTATGAGTTATTTACTATTAAACAGCATTAATAGAGTAATACCCCACATTAATCTCCCTTTGCGGCATTTGCTTTTAAGCTATGCCGCATTTTGCGTTTTATATCCTACTTAAAACCATTTAACTCAAATAATAGACCGTTGAGCGGATCTACTCTTGCTGTGCAGCATTGTTTTGTGGCTTCATAGTAAAATACAAACCAAAGTATAATCTTCGCTTCGCTCTAGATCACTTAAAATACCGCCCAAGCTGATGATTGTAAGCCCTAATTGCAAATATAATTAAACCCATCTTTTTAGATTTATATCCATGAGATGGTGCGCTCCCCAGTTAGAAGCGCTTTAAAACGCAACTAACTCCAAAGTGCCTAGTAACCTAGGCACTTTTTTTATAATTTAAAAACTTCGCAACACTATTTTTTATCGTTTATTTACTGCTCTTATCTGATAAATAATTAACCGCCTATAAATAACATGTTAAATCTTTGAATAAAGCAAAACTAAGCCCAACCAATACAAAATAATTTAATCTGAATAAATATTCAAAAAACTCTTTTTATAAACAGTTTAAACTCAAAAAAATCGAAAAGACCCCATATAAAAGCGACATAGCAATGAGCCAGGATGAATAATTATACAAAAAATAATAAATCAGTAGTTGAACGATAAATTAATAAACCAGTTTCGGATTAAAAAAACTAATGCTTCACCAGCAATTTTTATCGCTTTATTTTTAACCACCCTGCGTGCAAAATGCACATGTTTTCAACAGACACAACCACGGAGCGAATAAAATGAATCCAATTAATACACTTAACCAAACAGCCACAACTCACGTTGCCGTTAAGCCAACTAATCGCAAAGCAAAAATGCTAGCTAAACTTAATCGTTACGGAAAAAAATTAGCACTTGGCGGTGCAATTCAATACAAATAATCACCCAACCATGATTTTGTATTGTTGCAGCAAACACCCAACCTCTAAATGAAGACTCTTCTTTAGCTCCTCCAGTTTGCTGCCAGCCACCTCATAGCTAAAAATCACCTTAAATCTTCATTATTTATAAAAAAAACCGCATTTACGCTCACTTTTTAAGCAAACGATCTTTTTGCTATTTACACAGACTACTCACCTAAGTATTATCCTGCATCACGATGTGGAGAGATGGCAGAGTGGTCGAATGCACCGGTCTTGAAAACCGGCAGGGGTTTATAGCCCCTCTAGGGTTCAAATCCCTATCTCTCCACCACTTATTTTTATTAATTGGTTTTATCCCGATTAATAACACGCAGAATAATGCGTCGGAGAGGTGTCCGAGTGGCCGAAGGAGCTCCCCTGCTAAGGGAGTATAGAGTTTGTAGCTCTATCGAGGGTTCGAATCCCTCCCTCTCCACCATTACTGAATATAAACCACTTAATTGTGGTTTTTTTGTGCCCAAAAATAAGCTTTGG